>CALVFL010000018.1 GCA_944326825.1 uncultured Erysipelotrichaceae bacterium | reverse complement strand
TAAATGATAAGCCATAAATAAAGACATACTAAACCAATAATTGTAAGACTAAGGGCAACTGGAACCTATGGAATGACTAAAATCAACTTTGCCCCCTTTGAAGTGGAAGTTAAGTTTTTAATTCAGGTTCTATACTTTATTGAAAGCTAAGGCGATTTAAGTTGCATAAAAATTTAATTTATAGTAATATTTATAGGCAAACGATGTGGCTTGTTGGTGAAGCGGCTTAACACACCGCCCTTTCACGGCGGCATTCACGGGTTCGAATCCCGTACAAGTCACCATTATTTGTTAGGGGCGTAGTACAAAGGTAGTATATCGGTCTCCAAAACCGCGGATACGGGTTCGATTCCTGTCGCCCCTGCCATCAAAAACACTTATATGCCCATATGGCGGAATTGGTAGACGCGAACGACTCAAAATCGTTTGGTGAACAACCATGCCGGTTCGAGTCCGGCTTTGGGCACCATCTTGCAGTTAAAGACCTGTTGTAATTATTTTATGACAGGTTTTATTTTTAAATGATGTTATAATAAGGTAAAGAGAGGTACTTACAATGATCGATTATACTGAAGGTTCAAATAAAGAATATCATATTGGTGTTGGCAAAGGTGATGTCGGGGAATATGTCATATTGCCTGGTGATCCTAAACGCTGTGCCAAGATCGCTGAATACTTTGAAGATGCCAAATGTGTGGGTGATTCGAGAGAATTTGTGACCTATACCGGTTATTTGAACGGCACTAAAGTATCAGTTACTTCAACAGGCATCGGCGGCCCAAGCGCTTCTATCGCCATGGAAGAATTAGTAAAATGCGGCGCCAAGACTTTTATCAGAGTCGGTACTTGCGGTGGGATGGATCTTGATGTTTTGGGCGGAGATATCGTCATCGCTACCGGAGCGATCCGTTTTGAAGGCACTTCCAAAGAGTATGCCCCGATCGAATATCCGGCTGTAGCTGATCTTGATATCATCAACGCTTTAGTGAACGCAGCTAAAAAATTAGGCAAGCGTTATCATGCCGGTGTCGTGCAATGCAAAGATTCCTTCTATGGCCAGCATCGTCCGGAAACCCTGCCTAATTCGCATGAACTTTTAAATAAATGGGATGCCTGGTGCAAACTTGGTGCCAAGGCTTCAGAAATGGAATCAGCAGCTCTTTTTATCGTTGCTTCATATTTGAAAGTGCGCTGCGGCAGTGTCTTTTTGACGGTCGCCAATCAAGAAAGAGCTAAAAGAGGCTTAGAAAATAAACAGGTCCACGATACCAGCGGAGCGATCGAAACGGCCATCGAAGCTTTAAAGATCCTGATCGATGAAGATGAAAAAAAGGCTGATTAGTTTATTTTTCATTCTTTTTCCTTTAGGGATCAGCTTTTTAGCGAGCCGCACTGATCTGTTGTCATCTAACCTTTCCGGTCTATATCCGGAAAGGTATTATTATGTTTTGATGCTTCTTGTGATCTTTGCCGGCTTTATTTTCTTTATCGCTTATAAGACGATCATCAATACCTTCTGGGCAGTCCTTGTATTGTCAGCTTTCTTTCTTTCGGTGATCTTGCCTTACAAGGCAGATGATGTCTGGCTTTTGAATCTTCATATTTTAAACGGTTATCTGTCTTTCGCGCTTTTGACAAGCAGCGTCTTTAAAGGCATCAGCACCTTTGATATCGAAGATCATCGCTTATTCACAAGACTTTTCAATATCTTTTTACTGCTGATGGGCTTAATCGTCATCACCTTTATTTATTTTATGGGTGTCAATGGTTTGATGGAGATCATCTATTTAAGTATTATCAGTTTTATCACTTTGATAATGTATGTAAAAAAAGCCCAATAAGTGTTAGAATAGACATGTTTTAAAGGAGAATATATCAATGAGTTTAACTGCAGGTATCGTCGGACTTCCTAATGTTGGAAAATCTACTTTGTTTAATGCGATAACCAATTCGCATGTGGAGGCGGCTAATTATCCTTTTGCCACCATTGAACCCAATGTGGGAATCGTAGAGGTCAAAGACGAACGCTTGACTGATCTATCAGAATTATTTGAACCTAAAAAGACTATCTATACGACTTTTGAATTTACTGATATTGCCGGACTTGTCAAGGGTGCTTCCAAAGGCGAGGGCTTAGGCAACAAGTTTTTGGCCAATATCCGAGAGGTGGATGCGATCTGCCATGTGGTGCGCTGTTTTGTGGATAACGACATCGCTCATGTATATGACAGCATCGATCCTTTAAGAGATATCGAAGTCATCAACTATGAATTGATCATGGCTGATCTGACTACTTGTGAAAACCGTTTGGCCAAGATAACTAAAAAGGCTCAAACGAAAGATAAAGATGCTGTTTATGAATACTCTATCTTAGAGAAGATCCATAAATGCTTATTAGAGGGCGCTTTGATCAACACACTTGATTTTTCGCAAGAAGAAAAAGATTATGTCAAGACGCTGAATTTTCTGACTTTCAAACCGGTCATCTATGTTGCCAATATCAAAGAAGAAGAGATCAATGATCCTTCTGTCAATGAAAACTACAATAAAGTAAAAGAGCTGGCCTTAAAGACTAACAGCGAAGTCGTAGCTATCAGTGCCAAGATCGAAGAAGATCTAAGCGGACTTGATAAAGCTGAAAAGCAGGCTTTCTTGAATGATTTAGGCATCGATCATTCCGGTCTTGATGAACTGATCGCTAAAGCTTATGCCATTTTGGGTCTGAAGACTTTCTTTACGGTCGGCAAGGATGAATGCCGAGGCTGGACATTCAAGGACGGCATGAAAGCCCCTGAGTGTGCCGGCATCATTCACAGTGATTTTGAAAAAGGTTTTATCAAAGCGGAAGTCTTTACTTACGAAGACATCATGGAATATAAAAGCGAGGCCAAGCTTAAAGAAGCCGGCAAACTGCGTTTAGAAGGAAAGGATTATATCGTTAAAGATGGCGACATCATGCATTTTAGATTCAATGTCTAAAGACAAGTCGTACTATCCTTTTTATCGAGCCTATAAAAAGGGCGGCCAGATCGTTTTAAACAAAGATGACCTCATCGCTGTCAAAAACGGTAAAGAGTTGTATCTGGCAGGAACTTTTAAGACTTTTAAAGAAAATGAAAAAGATCTGAAAGTTGATGACTATGATCTGCTCATCGTTTATAGCGACAAGATCGCCGACTATATTGCTTGTAATTATGCTGCTTTTCATAACGAAGCTGATAAAGCTTTTATCTATACTTATAACTCTTTAGAAAAGATAACTTTAAGAGGCGAAGATATCAGGCCTTTAGATATGTCGCATTTAGATGTGATCGCTCAAAAATACGGTTTTTATGAAGAAGAAGAGATCAAAGACCGCTTAGAAAAAGGCCTTATGTTCGGAGTTTATATCGATGATGTCCTAGCTGGCTTCATTGGGGTACATTTAGACGCTTCGATGGGGATGCTAGAGATATTTGAAGAATATCGTCATCGTGGTCTGGCTTATGAGCTTGAGGGTTATCTTATCAATTATCTGCTTGATCATAAAGATGAGGTATATTGTTTTGTGATGGATTATAACAATGCCTCGATGGCTTTACAGAATAAACTGGGTTTAACCAAAGGAAAGAAGATCAACTGGGTTTATAAAGACTGATGAATAAAGTTTATTTAGCAGCGATCAGCGGCGGGGCCGATTCCATGGCTTTGCTGGATATGGCTTATAAAGCCGGATTAAATATTGTGGCCGTTCATGTCAATTATCAGAAAAGACAAAGTGCCTGGCGTGACCAAAAGATCGTCGCTGATTATTGTCTTAAACATGACATACCGCTATATGTGAATTATGCCGCTTCTTTAAACGGCAATTTTCAAAGTGCTGCCCGTGATCTGCGCTATGCCTTTTTTAAAAAGATCGCCGCTATCTATCATACTGACTATCTGCTTGTGGCTCATCAGCTGGACGATTATTTAGAAAATGTGCTGATGATGCTGGAAAGAGGATCTTCGGCATTATATTTCGGCATCAAAAAAAGAGTCAGGATCTATGGCTTAAAAGTCTATCGGCCGCTTTTGAAATATACTAAAAAAGATTTAGAACAATACTGCATCAGTCATAATATCGCTTACGGCATCGATGAAAGCAATCTCACTTATGATTATGCCCGCAATGCGATCAGACATAACGAACTTTCTAAATTCGCTAAAAAGGATAAAGAAGCTCTGTTTGCCTTTGTGGAAAGCATCAACACTCAAAGAAGTGCGATCATAGCTGATTATTTAAAAAAGTATCAAAAAGATGTCTATGAGCTAAAGGAGTTCTCTGAGATCAAAGACAAAGATCTCTTTTTAAGGATCAAGCTTTCAAGAAAACTATCAAAAAAAGAGCTGACCGAGATCAAAAATGAACTCAAAGAGGCGAAAAGCTTTAAAAGATACTGTCAGAAGCGCTGGCTTATCAAAGAGTATGATAAGATTTATTTCATCGATGAATTATATGATGATTACCGCTATGTCATAAATGATCTGAAGCCTTTTAGTACACCTTATTTCAGGATCACGACTCAAAGTGACCGGTTTAGATGCTGCAAAGTAGAAAAAAGCGATTTTCCTTTAGTGATCCGCAACTTTCAAAAGGGCGATGTCATTAAAATGCGCTATGGCAAAAAGAAGATCAGCCGCTATTTTATCGATCAGAAGATACCGCTTTATAAACGCCATCGCTGGCCGATTGTTTTAAACAGTCAAAATGAGATCATCTTAGTGCCGGGAATCGGCTGTAATATTGATCATTATTCTATCAATCCTAACTTTTTTATGATAGAATTATTGAATATGAGGGGAGAGAGCGAACATGCATGCTGATATTAAGAAGATTTTGATTAGTGAAAAAGAGATATGTGAAAGAAGCAAAGAGCTGGGAAGAAAGATAAGCGAGGACTATCGGGGTAAAAAACCGCTGCTGGTCGGACTTTTGAAAGGCTCTGTGCCTTTTATGGCAGAACTGATGAAACATATCGAACTTGACATCGAGATCGACTTTATGGATGTATCCAGCTATGATGGTACAGAATCAGTTGGTGATGTTCGTATTGATAAAGATTTGAGCAACTCGGCTAGAGGTGATGATATAATTCTGGTCGAAGATATCGTTGATACCGGGCGTACGCTGCAGGTAGTGATCGATTTCCTTTACCAGAAAGGAGCTTCATCGGTCAAAGTGGTATCTTTGCTAGATAAACCTGATCGTCGGGTAGTGGACATCAAGGCTGATTATGTCGGCTTTGTGGTCCCTAATGAATTCGTAGTCGGTTTTGGACTTGACTATAACCAGAAATATCGTAATCTGCCTTATGTAGGCGTGTTAAAAGAAGATTGCTATTAAGGAGTGACACTATTAGATGCAAAACAACAGAAATAAATTTGTATTCAGCCTTCCGTACCTGATCGTTTTGATATTCGTACTTTCAATGCTGTTTATGAATCCGTTCAGCGGCAGTACCCAGACTTTGACTTATCCTGCCTTTGTTGAACTTTTAGACAGCGGCAATATTGAAAAAGCTACGGTATCAGTAAATTATAATACGACCAATATCTCCGGCGTTTATTCTGAAGGTGACCGCAATTATAACTTTACTTCAACTGTCCCTAATACGGAAAAAAGTTTCGATACTTTGCTTGATAAGCTGAGTAAAACAGAAAATGTCATTATCTCCGATGCCAATGAATCCAATGTCTTTATTGAGATGATCGGTACTTTCTTGCCGGTGATCTTATTCTTGGGCTTTGGTTATTTCATGCTGAAGAGTTTAAATGGCGGCGGCGCCAACAAGCAGGCTTTTGATTTCTCTAAGTCAAGAGCACGTTTAGAAAGTGATATTAAAGTCAGATTTGCTGATGTTGCCGGCTGTGATGAAGAAAAAGAAGAAATGGCCGAGATCATCGAGTATCTTAAGACGCCCCGCAAGTTTGCCAAGATGGGGGCAAGAATCCCTAAAGGTATCTTGATGGTCGGTTCGCCTGGTACCGGTAAGACTTTGCTGGCTAAAGCTGTGGCTGGTGAAGCGAATGTTCCATTCTATTCGATCTCCGGTTCGGATTTCGTGGAAATGTTTGTCGGTGTCGGTGCCAGCCGTGTCCGTGATATGTTTAAAAAAGCTAAACAGACAGCCCCATGCATGATCTTTATCGATGAGATCGATGCTGTCGGTCGGCAAAGAGGTGCCGGTATGGGCGGCGGACATGACGAACGTGAACAGACTTTGAATCAGCTGTTAGTTGAGATGGATGGTATGTCAGACAACAGCGGCATCGTAGTGATCGCTGCTACCAACCGTCCTGATGTCCTTGATCCGGCTTTATTAAGACCGGGCCGTTTTGACCGTCAGATCACGGTATCTTTGCCAGACAAAAAAGGCCGTGAAGCGATCCTTAAAGTTCATGCCCGCAATAAGCACCTGGCACAGGATGTCGATCTTGAAGCTTTGGCTCGTCGTACGCCGGGCTTCTCTGGTGCTGATCTAGAGAACGTTTTAAATGAAGCAGCTATTTTAGCTGTCAGAGAGAATAAAGAAGTCATTTCGATGGATAATATCGATGAAGCTATCGACAGAGTCATGATGGGTCCGGCTAAAAAGTCCCGTACTTATGATGACAAGACTAAAAAGCTGGTCGCTTACCATGAAGCCGGTCACGCCATCGTCGGTTTGAATCTTCCAGATGGTGCGGTCGTTCAAAAGGTTACGATCATACCTCGTGGCAACGCTGGCGGTTATAATCTGATCACGCCTCGTAAAGAACGTATCCTTAATACCAAACATGAGCTGATGGATTACATCACTTCTTATATGGGCGGAAGATGTGCCGAAGAGATCTTCTTTGATGATATTTCTACCGGTGCCAGCGGCGATATCGAGCAGGCTACCAAACTTGCCAAAGATATGGTCACTGTCTATGGTATGAGTGAACTTGGTCCGGTGCAGTATAACCACGGTTCGCAAAATGTCTTCTTAGGCCGTGATTATAACTCGCCATCCAATGTATCAAGTCAAGTGGCTTTTGAGATCGATCAGGAAGTCCGCAAGATCGTTGATAACGCTCATGATAAAGCCATTGAGATCATCAATGCCCATAAAGATGATCTGATCAAGATCGCTGAAGCCCTGATGGTCAATGAAACCTTGACAGCTGAAGAGATCAATGATCTTTTAAGCGGAAAGCTTAAACTTGAAGGCGACAAACTTGTCAAGACACTTGAAAACGAAGAAAAAGAAACAGAAACTGAGTAATGACTCAGTTTCTTTAAAAGAGGGAAGATATGAAAGATAGTTATATTCTGATCGCAACGGCCCGCAACCGCAAAGTGAGGATAATGGCGGCCGATACGACAAAGATGTGTGAAGAGGCTAGGATCACTCACGATCTCTATCCGACAGCCAATGCTGCTTTAGGCAGAGTCATGTCGATCGGGGCCATCATGGGCGTCATGCTTAAAGAAAAGGATGAAAAAGTCTTAATCAATATCAATGGTCATGGTCCTTTGGGGACAGTGATGGCCGAAGCCAGAAGCAATGGTGATGTCAGGGGTTTTGTCGGAGATAATACGGTTTATTTAAAATATAACGATACCAATAAACTGGCCGTAGGACTGGCCGTCGGCACGGACGGTTATCTTGAAGTGACCAAATATTTGAATCTCAAGAATAACTTTACTTCTAAAGTAGCACTTAAAAGTGGTGAGATAGGTGATGACTTTGCCTATTATTTTGCTGTTTCTGAACAAGTGCCCTCTTTAGTATCGGTAGGTGTTTTAGTCGATGTCGATTACAGTACCAAATCAGCCGGCGCTTTGATCATCCAGCTTATGCCAGGTCATACTGAAAGCGATATCGCCTTCATTGAAAACCTTAAACTGGAACCGATCTCCAAGATGGTGGCAAAGGGTCCTTCTTTAGAAGTTTCGCTTAAAGAACTGTTCCCCGATTTTGAACTGCTTGAAAAAAGAGCGGTCTGCTATCATTGTGATTGTTCTAAAGAGCGTTTTATGGAAGGCATCATGTCGATACCTAAAGGTGATCTTCTGGAACTTTTAAATGATGAAGTCATCGAAGTAAAGTGTGAATACTGCAATAAAAAATATGAAATAACCAAGAAAGAGATGCTGGAGTTTATCAATGAACACCTGGAACATCGCTAATGTCAAAATAGCCAATAAGATCGTGATCGCTCCGATGGCCGGGGTAAGCGATAAAGCTTTTCGCTCTTTGGCTTATCGTTTTAAAGCTGGCCTTGTCTATATGGAAATGGTATCAGATAAAGCGATCGTCTTTAAGAATGAAAAGACGATGGCAATGTGTGAAAGCGATGATCTTGAGCATCCTTTGACAGCCCAGCTTTTCGGCAGCGACGTCGAGTCGATGGTCGAAGCAGCTATTTATCTTGATGAGAATTCCAAGGCTGACATCATTGACATCAATATGGGTTGTCCGGTCAATAAAGTAGTAAAGACCGGGGCCGGCAGCGCACTTTTAAAAGATCCTGATAAGGCTGTTAAGATCGCTTCCGAGATAATCAAACATGTCAAAAAACCGGTAACGGTAAAGATGCGTTTAGGTTTCAACAAAGGCGATGTGGTCTGTTTTGATCTGGCTAAAAGGTTACAAGAGGCCGGTGTTAAAGCTATTGCCTTGCATGCCCGCTTCAGAAGCGAGATGTATGAAGGAAAGGCTGACTGGTCGTATATAAAAAAGATGAAAGAAATGCTTGATATCCCGCTTATCGGCAATGGCGATATTAAAAGTTTAGATGATTTTATCGCTCACAAAGAAGATGCGGATGCTTTGATGATCGGAAGAGGAGTCATCGGCAATCCCTTTTTGATAAAAGAGATCACTGACTACCTGGAAGGCAAAAAACAAAGCGAAGTCAGCTATCAGGAACGCCTTGATCTGTGCATCAAACACGCCAGGGACTTAATGATGCTTTATGGTGAAAGAAATGCTTTAGCTAAGATGCGTGGTCTTTCGGTACATTATATCACCGGACTTCCTTATGCCACCAAGGTCAAAAATGATCTCAACAAGATAGTTACGATGCAGGATCTTATCGACATTTTTAATAAATATCAGTTATTTTTAGATGATTATTATTGCGCCGGCAACTAGAATGATATATACTATCGGATAGAAATAAAACCTTATCAAGAGTGATGGAGGGAATAGGCCCTTTGAAGTCCGGCAACCTGTTTTACAAGGTGCTAAGTCCTACAGGCGAGAGTCTGATAGATGAGGAGAAAGATGATTGACCTCTTTTTCCAAGAGGTTTTATTTTGGAAGGAGGATTTGATGAAAAAATTATTTACTTGTGAATCAGTATGCGAAGGGCATCCTGACAAAGTCTGTGATCAGATTTCGGATGCTTTTGTGGATGCGATATTAAAAGAGGATGAAAATGCCCGTATCGCCATAGAAAGTGTAGCCAGTTATGACACATTATATCTGACTGGTGAAGTTCATGCCAAGTGCAGCATCGATTATGAAAAGATCGCCCGAGCCAAGATCAAAGAGATCGGCTATGATGATGAACGCTGGGGTTTTGAATATGACAAGATCAAAGTCATTCAAAAGATCCATGAACAGTCTGGCGATATTCGTCAAGGCGTCGAAAAAGAAGATGAGATGGGTGCAGGAGATCAGGGCATGATGTTCGGCTATGCAACCAATGAATCAGAAAACTATATGCCTTTGGCCTATGATCTGGCTACTAAACTGGCGATGAAACTCGCTGATGTCCGCAAGAATACTCTTGATTATCTTGGACCCGACGGCAAAAGCCAGGTCACGGTCGAATATGATGAAAATGACCAGATCAAAAGGATCGAAGCCATCGTTTTATCTAACCAGCATGATGAAAAGATAGCTTTAGATGATTTAAGAAACGATCTTAAAAAATATGTTATCGATGAAGTTATTCCAAGTGATCTGATCGATGAAGATACCAAGATCTATATCAACCCGACCGGCAAATTCGTAATCGGCGGACCGGTGGGTGATAGCGGTCTGACAGGCCGCAAGATCATCGTTGATACTTATGGGGGCTATTGTATGCATGGAGGCGGTGCTTTCAGCGGCAAAGACCCGTCTAAAGTTGACCGCAGCGCTGCTTATTATTTGCGTTATATCGCTAAGAATCTGGTAGCTGCCGGACTTTGTGACAGAGTGATGCTGCAGGCCGCTTATGTGATCGGAGTCAGTCATCCGGTATCGATCTTTGTCAATACTGAGAGTAGCGAACATGTAGCCTTGGATAAGATCTATGAAGTGATCGAGCACTTCTTTGATCTTTCAGTCAAACACATCATTGAGGAATTGCAACTGACTAAGCAGAGCTATCAATATCTGGCTTCTTACGGTCATTTCGGCCGCAATGATATCGCACCGACTTATGAGAGATTAGACAAAGTCGAAGCGATCAAAGAATATATCAATCGCTAAATGATCGGCAACCACTTTTTTGAAAATAGTGGTTGTCTTTTATTTTGGCATATAGTATAATTTATAGGCGTTGCGGGTGTGGCGAAATTGGTAGACGCAACAGACTTAGAATCTGTCGGGCGACCGTGGGGGTTCGAGTCCCTTCACCCGCACCATGATGTAATCAAAGTCCTGAATAAAGGACTTTTTATTATGTTTAACTGTTGTGCTTAGATATTATATAGTGCATAATAACATTGATCATGAAATTTAATATCGTTATTTTTGGTGACAGTATCACTTATGGTGTAGGTGACAATGAAAAAGGCGGCTGGGTCAATCGCCTCAGGCTGTCTTTAGAGAACATTTCCAGCGAGGATGAATATAACGTTTTTAATATGGGCATTGACGGCAATGTCACGCAAGAGGTCAAAGAACGTTTTGCAAGCGACTTAAAGCCAAGGATCATCAAGGATTTTAAAACGGTCATCGTCTTTGCCATCGGTATCAATGATGCCCAGACTTTCGCTGATAAAGATCGTGTTTCGATAAAAGAATTTACCGATAACATCGCTTGGCTTATTCAAGAAGCCAGAAAATATACGGATGATGTCATGTTTATCGGATTGAGCAGAGTTGATGAAACTAAAGTGAAGCCGCTTCGTTTTGATACTAGCAAGTCTTATGACAACGCTAAGATAAGCGCTTATGATAAGAAGCTGAAAAAACTGTGTTTGAATAATGGTGTTTTTTACTTGTCTATGTTTGATTTTTTAGATGATGCAGATCTGGCCGATGGCATCCATCCCAACTCGCAAGGACATAAGAAGTACGCCTTAAGAGTGGAAGAAGCGATCATCAGTTTTGTTAAGGATTAAGTTATTTTAAACTATTAAATCCTAAAATGGTATATAATGTAACTATGAACAAGTTTAAAGAAGAGTTGAAGAAAGTAAAATCATGGTTGATCATCATAAGCTATGCCGGCTTAATGGGACTTTTAGTCTTGAATTTTGGAGTTGTTGTCGATTTTTTGCATTTAGTGATAGTTAATCTCAATGCTTTGTTTTATGGATTGATCTTTGCTTTTGTCTTAAATATCCCGATGGGTTTTATTGAAAAGCTGATCCATAAACACTTAGATAAAAATAATTTTATCTATCGTCATTCAAGAGGCATATCCATCACTTTGGCCGTTATCTTTTTATTTGCGGTAATATCTTTGGTATTGATGGTTTTGATACCGGAACTTGTCACTTCTTTTGCCAGACTGATCTCTAATGCCAACAGTTATTTTAATGACTTTATGAAAGGCATCATCAATATCATGAATAATCTTCATGTCGATCCTAATCTCATCAATGATGTCAAGGCCTTTGACTTTAACAGTTTAATGGATCTTTTGGGTCTGGATTATTCAAACATCTTATCAGAGATCTCGGACATTCTGCTTCATACCGGTCTTGAAACCATTACTCAGATCGCCAATTTCGGATCGTATCTGTTCTATATCTGTATGGGCTTTATGATCGCTATGTATATGTTGGGGTCTAAAGAGAAACTGATCACACAGATGAAAAAGACGACAAAAGCACTCTTTTCTAAAGATATTTCTGATGAGATCCTGCGGATCGCCGATATATCCAATGAGATCTTCAGAGATTTTGTGGGCGGCAAATTCGTCGAAGTGTGTGTCGTTGGGGTGATGGTCTATCTTTTGATGATCGTCTTCAGAATGCCATACGCTATCCTTATCGCTGTGATGTGCGGAGTTTCAGCCGTGATACCGGTCGTCGGTTCGATGGTCGCCATGGTCATTGCCTGCTTTATCCTATTGACGATCAATCCTTTGCAGTCTTTACTTTTTATCGTTATCTTCCAGCTGGTATTGAACATTGACGGCAATATCATCTATCCGAAGTTTATCGGCAAAGGTTTAGGTTTGCCAGCCATCTGGATCGTTGTATCGGTATTATTCTTTTCAGGCTTCTTTTCCGCCTATGGCATGGGAGTAGTCGGTATGCTTATCGCTGTTCCGTTTACAGCTTGTGTCTACACTTTCTTTTCAGAATATATCCATCATCGTCTAAAAAGAAAAGGTATCGAATAAATCTGCAAAAAATCAGCATTTTGTACTATAATTTACTTGTATAACATATAGAAAGAGGGAGTTAAAATGGACAAGATTTTAGTTGAAGTATCAGCCAGACATATTCATTTGACTAAGGAACATGTCGCTATTCTTTTTGGAGAGGGTTATGAATTGACACCTAAGAAATATCTTTCACAGCCCGGTCAATTCGCTTGCGAAGAAAAGGTAAGAGTCGTCGGTCCAAGAGGTGAACTTAAGATGTCAGTCTTAGGACCGGAAAGAAAAGACTCGCAAGTCGAAGTATCTTTGACCGATGCCAGAACTTTAGGTGTTGAAGCCTTAGTCAGAGAATCAGGAGATATTGAAGGAACCAATGGTGTTAAAGTCATCGGTCCAAATGGCGAAGTCGATCTTGACAAGGGAGTCATCGCTGCTAAACGTCATATTCACATGACACCGGAAGATGCTAAGAAATACGGTGTAGAAAACGGCGAGATCGTAAATGTAAAGGTTGAAACCGAAGGACGTTCTTTAGTATTCGGCGATACCGTGATCAGAGTTTCTGACAAGTATGCTTTGGCTATGCATATCGATACTGATGAGGCAAACGCCGCCTATATCAAAGGTTCAGCCATGGGTGAACTTGTTAAATAATTATGGAATATCTTATTCAAAGCGATCTGGCGAAAGCCGTTATCTCAACAGATGGTGCCCAGATCTACAGTTTTAAGCGTCTTGACAGCGATATTGAATATATGTGGCAAGGCGATAAAGCTTACTGGTCAGGCCGCAATCCGATCTTATTTCCGCAGGTAGGCAACACTTTCAGAAAGACCCAGATCTTCAAAGGTCAGGAATATCACATGGGCAATCACGGCATTGCCCGTCATGCTGAGTTTGCTTTAGTCAAACATGATGCAAACAAAGTGGAGATGGTCTTAAAAAGTGATGACAAGACTAAGGAATTATATCCTTATGATTTTGCCTTGCAGGTTGCCTATACGCTTGAGAGTGATAAGTTAAAGATCGAATACCGCATCACTAACGAGAGTGAAGAGGTGATGCCGTTTGGTTTCGGACTTCATCCGGCTTTTAATTGCCCGCTTGAAAGCGATGAGAAATTTGAAGATTATTATTTAGAGTTTCCGCTTGATGAAGAAAACAATTCGATCGAACTGGAACTTATCAAAGATCATAAACTGAAGTTATCAAGACGGATCTTTGAAGTCTTTGATACTTTGATGTACAAAGATCTGAATTCTAATTCAGTGGCTTTAAAAAGCGCTCGTCATGAGATCGTCATTGATTTTGCCAATTTTACATATTTGGCTTTCTGGAAGAAACAGGATGCACCGTTTTTCTGCATCGAACCATGGTATTCGCATGATGATTTTACAGATAACGGTACTGATTTTTCTAGGCGTGATGGCATCATTGAACTGGATGCCAAACGGTCATTTTATACAACTTATGCAATAAGCATTAAAAAATAGGGGGGATATTGAGCAATGTTTAAAGTTATTATCGTAGAGAATTATGAAGAACTCTCTAAAGCTGCCTTTGAAGTGATGAAGGATTATTTAAAGCCAGGCAAGGTCTTAGGTCTGGCTACCGGTTCTAGTCCGGTCGGTCTTTACAAGAACATGATCAAGGATCATATCCAAAACAAGACCAGCTATAAAGATATCATCACTTTCAACCTGGATGAATATGTCGGTTTACCGAAAGACCACAAAGAAAGCTATTATACTTTCATGCATGAACAGTTATTCAATCATGTCGATATTAAAGAAGAAAATATCCATATTCCTAGCGGACTTGGCGATTTGGAAGCCAACTGCAAGGCTTATGATGAAGCTATTGAAAAATGTCCGGTCGATATTCAGCTTTTAGGTATCGGTTCTAACGGTCATATCGGTTTTAATGAACCGGGTACACCGTTTACTTTAGGTACTCATGTCACCGATCTTAAGGAATCTACCAGAAAAGACAATGCCCGTTTCTTTGATCCGCTTGGTGAAGAAGTGCCTTATCAGGCCTGCACAATGGGCTTAGCTACTATTATGAAGGCTAAGAATATCCTGTTAGTAGCTAATGGCGAAAATAAAGCCAAAGCTGTAAAAGGTATGCTGGAAGGGGAAGTCAGTGAAGATCTTCCGGCTTCGATCTTACAGAACCATCCAAATGTTACTGTAGTCATCGACAAGGCTGCGAGCACATTGCTTGAGAAAAAATACTAATCATTTTATACTTTTCTTAAAGGAGAAGTTATTATGAAGATCGTAAACAAACAAGAATTTTTAGAAACGATAAAAGAAGGATACACTTTAGTAGATTTCTATGCCGACTGGTGCGGACCATGCAAGATGTTAGGACCGGTCTTAGAAGAACTTGACAGCGAGTATCCGGATGTTACTTTTGTTAAAGTAAATGTCGATAATGAGGAAGAACTGGCTGCCAAATACGGCATCATGTCAATACCGGCCGTCTTTGTCATCAAAGATGGGGAAACAGTTGCCAAGACCGGTGGCATGCAGCCCAAAGAAAGCATGCGGGCTTTCTTGGATTCAGCCTTAAGCAAATAATCCTATCGCTTCTATCCAGACCTCTTTTAGAGGTCTTTTTATTTTTCTTAAAAAATAGTAAAAAGATATTGCTTTTTATGATTTATTATATATAATTTACTTTGTGATGCAATTAAACAATATGTTTAGTAATACTAAACCAGAAAGGGGGAAAGTGATGGACATCGGCAATCGTATCAAACAGTTAAGGATGAAAAACGGTTTAACGCTTGAAGAGCTGGCTGACCGCTGTGAA
Source organism: uncultured Erysipelotrichaceae bacterium (assembly GCA_944326825.1). GTDB lineage: Bacteria > Bacillota_I > Bacilli_A > Erysipelotrichales > Erysipelotrichaceae > JAHHTG01. The sequence continues at coordinate 5,930 of CALVFL010000018.1, read as the reverse complement.
CTGTCTAAAGGTTTCTTGTCGCAGCTTGAACGCAATATCTCTTCGCCAAGCATCTCGACCCTTGAAGACATCATTGAAGTTTTAGGGGTGAATATGGCCGGTTTTTTCAAAGAGGAAACCAATGAGCCATCGGTATTTACCAACGATGATTTCTATGTCAAAGAAAATGAAGATTCTTTGATCACCTGGTTAGTTCCCAATGCCCAAAAGAATGAGATGGAGCCGATCTTATATGAGCTTGAACCCGGTTCTGAAACCTTTGTCGTTCAGCCTTATGAGGGTGAAGAATTCGGTTATGTCTTGCGGGGCAAGATCACGCTTGTCAATACTTCCAAAGATGAGAAGATCGACATTCGCAAAGGGGAAACGTTTTATTTAAAAGGAAACGACGAACATTATTTTATAAACGAAAGTGAACGGATCGCCAAGTTCTTATGGATCTGTACACCGCCAGTATTTTAAAGGGGAAGATAAAATGAAAAAATTGATCGAATTTCGCAACATCGTTAAAAAGTTTGATGACAATATCGTTTTAAAAGGTATCAACCTAGACATCAATGAGAATGAATTTGTGACGCTTTTAGGTCCTTCGGGCTGCGGCAAGACTACTTTGCTCAGGATCTTGGGCGGATTCCTTTCACAAGATCAGGGCGAGATCATCTTTGACGGCAATGAGATCTCTGATGTACCGCCTTACAAAAGACCGATCAATACCGTCTTTCAAAAGTATGCTTTATTTCCGCATTTGAATGTTTATGAAAATGTCGCTTTCGGTCTAAAGATAAAAAAGACACCTAAAGACATCATCAAGACTAAAGTCGATCGTATGATCGAATTAGTCGGTCTGAACGGTTTTCAAAAAAGGGATGTCACTTCACTATCGGGCGGTCAGCAGCAGCGGGTAGCGATTGCTAGAGCTTTAGTCAATGAACCGGATGTCTTGCTTTTGGATGAACCGCTGGCGGCTTTAGATCTCAAACTGCGCAAAGAGATGCAGCATGAATTGAAGCGTATCCAGCAGGAAGTCGGCATAACCTTCATCTTTGTCACTCATGATCAGGAAGAAGCGTTGACGATGTCAGACAAGATCGTCGTCATGAAAGACGGCAATATCCAGCAGATCGGTACCCCCCAAGAGATCTACAATGAGCCGGTTAATGAATATGTTGCCAACTTCATCGGCGAATCCAATATCTTGGATGGTGTGATGAAAAAAGATTATCTGGTGTCATTCGATGATAAAGATTATGAATGTGTTGACTTCGGCTTTAAAGAAAATGAAAATGTCGATGTCGTTATCCGTCCTGAAGACATCAAGATCTCTAAAGTCAACAAGGGTAAAATGACCGGTATCGTTAAATCAGTCCTCTTTAAGGGAGTTCACTATGAAGTCATCGTCCAGACAAAGATCGGTACTTCTAAAACGGTTACGATGCATGTTTTAGATGATAGAGATGTCTTTAATCAAGATCAGAATGAAAAGATGCATGCCAATGACTTTACGATGGATCTTGAGGATGTCAAGGATATAACTGATGAAGAGATCGTTGCCAGAGCCAATGCTCAGGCCTGGGATTCAATAAATGACGAAGATATTTCGATCTCGGCCGTAGAATATGACATCGAAGAAAGACCTGGCAAATATCCGGTAACTTTCAAGACTCATAACGGTACTTTGATAACGGTGCATGTCAATGTCGTTGAACCGAAATATGTTGAAGATAAAGCTTCCAACATCGGTATCACAGCCTTTGACTTTTATAAGACAGTTGATGAGATCAAGGAATCGATGGCAATCTCTGTCGATCTGAAGACCTGGGCTGATGCTTATGCCTGGTCTTTGGATGATGATGAAGAAATCGGTATCGATGATGTCAACTTCGATTTTGATCCGATGGATATTAAAGAAGGCGACTACAAGATAACTTTCGCTACCCAGGGTCGGGAATACAAGATCCATACTACCGAGTATTTTGAAGAAGGCACTAAAGTTTTCTTGAATATCAGTCCCGAAGACATTCACGTTATGGAAAAGATGGTGAAGATGTAATGAAAAGCTTTAGAAGAATGGTATATCCCTATATTATCTGGGCTGGTATCTTTATCGTCATACCGATGCTGATGATCGTCTTCTACGCTTTCAGCAAAGAAGGCAATGCTGTCATGACGGTATCGTTTACCCTTGATAATTTTATTCGTTTCTTCAGTGATTCCATCTTTGTCAATGTCTTGCTGAGATCACTGAAACTGGCGATCATAACGACTATCATCTGTATCGTCATCGGTTATCCATGTGCTTATTTCATGGCTCAGCTAAAGCCTAATTCACAGACTTTGATGGTCTTGCTTGTAACATTCCCGATGTGGATCAATATGCTTGTAAGAACTTATGCCTGGCGAGGTTTACTTATTGAAAGCGGTCTATCTCCGGAACTTAAAGTCTATATCGGCATGATCTATAACTTCTTGCCGTTTATGATCTTACAGGTCTATACTTCTTTATCCAAGATGGATAGAGATCTGATCACGGCTGCACATGATCTGGGTTGCGACAATAAAAAGGCTTTTTTGAAAGTTACGCTGCCTTTAAGTGTTCCAGGCATTATCTCTGGCATCACTTTGGTCTTTTTGCCGGCCGTATCAAGTTTCTTTATTCCAAGGCTTTTAGGCGGCGGAAGTTATGTATTGGTCGGCAATCTTGTCGAGAATTACTTTGTCACAACCGGTGACTGGAACTTTGGCAGCGCCATCAGTCTGATCATGACCGTCGTCATTCTGATCTCGATGTATTTTACAAGAAAATTCGACTACAGCAAGGAGGACAGATGATGAAGAAAAAACCGCTTTCCAAATTATATTTAGCGATCATCATGCTGTTTCTTTATCTGCCGATCGTTTATGTCGTCGTCTTCTCATTCAATGATTCAAGATCTTTGACCCATTTCACCGGTTTTTCTTTGGAATGGTATGAAAAGATGTTCGGCAATCAGATGATGATGGATGCGATCTATTACACTGTGATCATCGCTGTCATAGCGACAGTTGTTTCAACCATTGTCGGTACAATAACGGCTATCGGTCTAAGCAAGTCACGCCGGCTTATCAAAGAGTCGATCACGCAGATAAACAATTTGCCGATGCTTAATCCGGAAATAGTGACAGCAATCGGTCTGATGCTCTTTTTTACCGCTTTGAATATTCGTCTTGGTTTCATCACTTTGCTTTTGGCACATATCATCTTCTGTATCCCTTATGTGATCTTATCGATCATGCCAAAGCTAAGACAGGTCGATGACAATTTAGCCGAGGCAGCTTTAGATCTAGGCTGTACGCCGTTTAAAGCTTTATACAAAGTCATCATCCCGCAGATCTTGCCGGGCATCATCTCGGGAGCCTTGATCGCTTTTACGATGTCTTTTGATGATTTTGTCATCTCTTATTTCGTTACTGGTCCTGGCATAAACAACATCTCCACTTATGTTTATACGAGTGTCAGAAGGATCGATCCTACCGTCAATGCCTTATCGACATTGATCGTCATTGCAATTACGGCTATTTTAATTGTCGTTAATATAGTACCACTGATCAAAGAAAGGAAATTCAAGAAACATGAAGAAATTTATTAGTTTATTATTGACTCTGGCCATGGCTTTAACGCTTGGTGCCTGCTCTAATGATGATGTTGCTGCAGGCGACAACGAGTATGGCTGTGATGTATTGAATGTTTATAACTGGGGAGTTTATATCGGGGAAGATGTTATTAACAACTTCCAGGATGAATTCAATGTAAAAGTAAATTATTCGCTGTTTGAATCCAATGAGGCCATGTACACTAAAATACTGGGCGGTTCGCATTATGATGTTTTAGTTCCAAGTGACTACATGATCGAAAGAATGATCGAAGAGGATCTCTTGCAGCCGATTGATAAAAATATCGTTACCAATCTGGATAATTTATATGATGGTGTATTAAATAAACCTTATGATCCGGATAATACTTACAGTGTTCCTTACTTCTGGGGCAATGTCGGTATCGTTTATGATAAGACGATCGTTTCTGAAGATGATGTCATATCACAAGAGTGGGAAGTATTAAGAAACGAGAAATACAAAGGTCAGATCTATATGTATGATTCTGAACGTGATTCTTTCATGGTAGCTTTAAAGGCTTTAGGTTATTCGATGAATACAGAAAATGAAGATGAGATCAATGAAGCTTATGAATGGCTTGTCGAACTTGATCAAAAGATGGAACCGGCTTACGCTACTGATGAAGCAATCGATGGATTGATCTTTGGTGAAAAGGCAATGGGCGTCATGTATTCAGGCGATGCAGCTTATATTTTAAGTGAAAATGAAAATATGGCCTTCTATGCTCCAGAAAAGAGCGGCACTAACTATTGGAATGATGCTATGGTCATCCCGTCAAATGCTGATTGTCCGGGATTGGCTAATGAATTTATCAACTTTGTACTGGAATATGATCAATCTTATGACAATGCTGCTACAGTCGGCTATGCCAGTTCCAACGCTGAAGTATTGGCAGATATGACAGCTGCAGGCGGTGACTTTGAAGGTAATGATGCCTATATTCCAAGAGAACAGAACGATAAGGATGAAGTCTTCCGCAACAATGAGCCGGTCAGAGAGTTGATCTCTGAGCTTTGGATCAAAGTTAAAAACAGCTAAGATATAAAGATGCAAGTAATTTTAAGTCCGTCAGAAATGGCGGACTTTTTCATTGGATGTAAATAAAAATAACAGTTTTTAAATATTTATTATCAGATATAAAAAGAGCTCTTAACATATCGTCATTTCACATAGAGATATGTATCAAGATCTCTTTTTCAAATCTTATTATAAAGGGTATGTTTACAAAATCTTAAATTATATCTGTAAGTAGAAAAAAAGCCTTTATCCAAGGCTTTTAATACTAAATGGTGGTTCCGGCCAGAGTTGAACTGGCGACACACGGATTTTCAGTCCGATGCTCTACCTGCTGAGCTACAGAACCATGGTTGCGAGGGAAGGATTTGAACCAACGACCTCCGGGTTATGAGCCCGACGAGCTACCGGACTGCTCTACCTCGCGATGTTAAAATAAATAAATGTCTGGCGGAGGAACTGGGATTCGAACCCAGGCGCCGGTTTCCCGACCTACCGGTTTTCAAGACCGGACCCTTCAGCCACTTGGGTATTCCTCCATTGGTGGACCCTATAGGACTCGAACCTATGACCAACCGGTTATGAGCCGGTAGCTCTGACCAACTGAGCTAAGGGTCCATCTGGTAGCGAGGGTGGGACTCGAACCCACGACCTCCCGGGTATGAACCGCGCGCTCTAGCCAACTAAGCTACCTCGCCATATCAGTTCGAAACGATAATGGTCGGGATGACAGGATTTGAACCTGCGACCCCTTGATCCCAAATCAAGTGCACTACCAAGCTGTGCTACATCCCGATGACCAAATTAAAGTAAATGGCGCGCCCAGTAGGACTTGAACCCGCAACCTTTTGATCCGTAGTCAAACGCTCTATCCAGTTGAGCTATGGGCGCATTTACCTCGGGTTGGTGGGGGCAGAGGGACTTGAACCCTCACGGTATTGCTACCGCCGGATTTTAAGTCCGACGCGTCTACCATTCCGCCATGCCCCCGTTCAATTTGGAGGTTCCTGCCAGATTCGAACTGGCGATCACAGAGTTGCAGTCTATTGCCTTACCACTTGGCTAAGGAACCGCTTTATCGTTCCGTGCTTATATATATTATCAAAATGTTTCCTATAATGCAACTTATTTTTAAACTTTGTTAATTCCCCTGAATTAAAAACTTAACTTCCACTTCAAAGGGGGCAAAGTTGATTTTAGTCATTCCATAGGTTCCAGTTGCCCTTAGTCTTACAATTATTGGTTTAGTATGTCTTTATTTATGG
>CALVFL010000017.1 GCA_944326825.1 uncultured Erysipelotrichaceae bacterium | reverse complement strand
TTGCCTAAAAAGACTTACTTCACTGACCTTGACCAGGATAAGTGTGATCTTATCGCAAGTCACATCAATTCTTACTATCGCAAGAGTATCGATAATACACCGATCGATCTCGTCATGGCCATCTTCTTTAAAGAAATGACCGATAAGCTCAATATCAAAAAGATCGATCCTAAAGATGTCAACTTAACACCAAGTCTCATCAAATAAAAAAACAGATCTATCACCACAAAGATCTGTTTCTCAAAGGTGTGTACAGACACTGACTCAATCCACATATCAGTTTAAAAAACGGAATTTAAACCTGGGTTTTATTCTGCTTTCAAAACGATCTGTACACTATGATAATATCATACCTATCCTTCCTTACAAACCACTAAAATGTATTTTCTCATTTCAAATATGCATTTTAATTCAAGAAATTACTTTCGTGGATCATAAACGGAATTTAGTTTAGGAATTAACGATAATCTAAAGCCGTTTTAAAACAAGAAACCGCCTTTTCAGTTTTAAGCATCACAAAACACAAAACAGTTATAATTTTTATCTGAAAGAGAAAGTTCTTTTAGACATGAATATAAAAACTTTTTTTAAATCATAGATCTTAATTCAATAACGGCTATCATTCTCAAGAGTAAAATGAGTTACAGGTAAATCATAGGTTAAATGTTTATAAAACCACTTTTTACGGACAAAAATGATGTTATTATCGGGATATGAAAAAGTTGACATTTTTATCTCAGTTTGTCGGATTTATGCTGGTCATCTGCAGTTTAGCTCTTCACAGCGATCTGCTTTTAATGATGGCAGCCCTTGTGATCTTTATTTCCATAATCCTCACATTCCGCAATTAACCCTTCAGACCACGAGATTGACGTTCCATGTCTTCGACAACGATGTCATAGATCTCGCCAAGCGATGCGCAGTATTTTAAAACATCCCATGGTTCATTGGTATGAAAGTGGATCTTGATCAGTTCATCATCACCGACCGCCAAAAGACAATCGCCCTTGAAATTTTCACGGAAATATTCATTGATCGCATCTTCATTTAAATCTTTGCCTTCGATCAAAAGCTGAGTATCATAACGAAATTCTAACATTCTATCTTCCTCCTGATTATTACTTTAGCACATCTTAAAGGTCATGAACGATCTTTTATCAAAATAAGCACAAAGCCAAGGGATAGCCCACGCAAACGGCAAAAAAGACGCCGATAAACATCGCCAAAAAACCATAGGCCATCATCTGCATGGTGCTTGTATAACCCGAGCTGATAGCGATCGCTACACAAGGCATGGCAGGCGGGGTGGCAAAAGAATAGGAAGCCAGCATTCCGATGATGATGACGATGGCGGGGATAGAGATATTATCAAGACCGTAAGTTATGCTAAGAGCGGCTGTTGTGACTAAAGTGGCAGTGACCATATTAGATGAAAGATTGGTTTGAACAGCTGCCCATAAGGCAAAGATCCCCACCATAATAAACGGTGCTACGCTATCGATGATAGGCGCAAGATTTTCAGACAGCCACAGCGTAAAACCGATGTCGCTATTAGTCAAAGCACTGCCTAAAGCCAAAGTACCGGCACACATGATAAGGCTTGGCCATGATACCCCTTTGGACATCGCTTCAGCTATATTTAACAAAGGTTTTTCTTTAACATGGATGATACATAACAAGACAGTACCGATAAGCGGCGGCATAGCCGTACCCAAAGAATCAAACCAGTCAAGAAAGGCATAGATCGGCCCTTCTTTTATCACTAACATCAATAGCCCGGGCAATATCCATAAGCAAACCACCAGGACAAAAACCGCCATGATCAGCTTCTCTTCAAAAGTCACTGTTCCCTTTTCTCTTTTGAGCTTTTCGGCATTAAAGAGGTTCAGCGCTTTCATGTCCGGTCTTAAAAAGACCTTAAACGATACCAGCACTAAAGCAGCACACAAAATACCAACCGGCACAGCGATGATCATATAGCGGGCATAATCGATACTTTCAGCATACATATCGGCATATAGACCCATTGAGATAAGCGGAAATACGTGAGCGATCGGGGTCATGCCGCTCGAGATGCCGCACATGATGACTGTGCTCATCATCAATAACGCTCCCAGTTTATCCCCTTTCTTGACTTTCAGGATCGCACAGATCTCTTCCACGATCGGCAAGTACACAAAAAAGAGGACCGTCGGCGATATAAACATGCCCAAAAAGATGATCGAAGCACTATAAAGAATCACAAAGTGCCACGGCCCCTTTTGAGCGATTTTAGAAGTGATGAAACTTAAAGCAATCCGTTTAAGATAGCTGGTCCTAGATAGAGCATAAGTAACGATGAAGGTAAACATCAAAAAAACAAAGGTCGAATTGCCATACGAAGAAGCGATCACATTATTAAAACTTAACTCCGGAACTAATGCCAAAGCCCCCAAAAGCAAGATCGAAGGCCAGTCGATCGCCACAAAAAGCCACAACAGCAGCACTCCCATAAAAATACCGAGCAGCTGAACCATCGACGGCGTAAGGGAAGCGATAGGAATAAACCTTAGCCCGAACATTAAAAATAAAGCGATCACCAAAATGAGATAAAATTTAAGATCTTTGTTTCTTGTCATGCCCCTATTATACTTTAATAAGATATTACAGTAAATGAATGCCGTTTTCTAAAGCCAGACGGATCGTTTCGTCCGGCCAGATGCTGGCCTGCACTTCTCCAATATGAGCCTTGTTTAGAAGCATCAGACAGATCCTTGATTGTCCGATACCACCGCCGATCGTCAAAGGCAGCTCTTCTTTCATGAGCGACTGATGAAACGGTAGCAGTAATCTTTGCATCTGATTAGTCTTTTGCAGTTGCGATAAAAGAGCGTCTTTGTCTACTCTGATACCCATCGAAGATATTTCCACGGCTTTATCAAAAAGCGGATAATAGATTAAGATATCGCCATTGAGTGTCCAGTCATCATAATCCGGCGCTCTTCGATCATGCCTTTGGCCGCTTTTTAAAATGTCGCCGATCTTTAAGATGCAAACGCTATGATGTTCTCTGGCGATCGCATCTTCTCTTTGTTTAGGCGATAAAGCCGGATAAAGATCTTCAAGTTCCTGCGTCGTAATGAAAAAGACTTCTTCTTCGATATAACGCTCAAGCTTAGGATAATTGGTAACCAGATCATTCTCTGTCAGTTTAAGAGCGTGTACTACTTTATTGACGATCTTTTTAAAATAATCTAAATTGCGGTCTTTCTTAGCGATCAGTCTTTCCCAGTCCCATTGATCAACATAATAAGAATGAATATTGTCAACTTCTTCATCCCTTCTGATCGCATTCATATCGGTATAGATGCCCTTGCCTTTATAATCGTATTTCTTTAAAGCATATCTTTTCCATTTAGCCAAAGAATGCACCACTTCCAAAACGTCATCGACATTTTTAGCATCAAAAGCCACCGGCCTTTCGATACCGTTGAGATCATCGTTTAAACCGCTGTTCTTTTTTAAAAAGAGCGGCGCCGAAACCCTCATCAGATCAAGTTCATCAGCCAGATGTCTTTCAAAATTATCTTTGACGAATTTTATCAGCAGTTCTGTTTCGTAGTAGTTCAATTTATCTTCATAGTTTTTAGGAATCCACATGCTATATCTCCTGTCTATGCTTGAAATGATACCATCAGATAAAGCATTATTCAAATACTAATATATAAAAAGATCTCCCGAAGAGATCTCGATAAACAATCATGGTCGGGATGACAGGATTTGAACCTGCGACCTCTTACTCCCGAAGCAAGCGTACTACCAAGCTGTACTACATCCCGATGCTTATCAATTATAGCACTTTTTTAAACGATATTGAAAAAATATTAGAAATTTGTTATTATTATTCATGCGGACGCTTAGCTCAGTTGGGAGAGCACTTCCTTGACGTGGAAGGGGTCAGGGGTTCGAGTCCCTTAGCGTCCACCATTATTTAAAACACAACCGGGATGCCGCTATAGGTTATGCCGGTTTTATTTTTGGCTAAAACCACTCATTATCAATTAAAGCCAGCAAATGGTAAAATAGTATCTCTTGATAAATATGGCATATATATCATATTATTGAATTGCTGGAAGATGGAATATTTGAGCTAAGAGTAAAGTTCAGCAGCAATATCAAAAGAACTCTATACTTCTTTGCTAAAGGAAAGAGAATAATATTGACTAACGGCTTTGTGAAAAAACACAGAAAACACCAAAAAAAGAAATAGACTTAGCTAAAAAGAGAAGAGTCGATTACTTAGAAAGGACAGGTGACAAATAATGCGCAAATTTGAAGATTATAAAAAAGAATGTTTGAAAGATCCCGAATTCAAAAAAGGATATGAAGAATTAAAACCTGAAATGGCCATCGTTAGAGCTATCATCAGTGCCAGAAACGATAGTCACCTAACTCAAAAAGAGTTGTCCGAAAAAACAGGTATCAATCAGGCTGATATAAGCAAGATTGAAAACGGCACAAGAAATCCATCGATCAAGCTTTTACAGCGTTTAGCTGATGGTATGGATATGGTGCTCAATATCTCTTTCACACCTAAAAAAGATCTCGATCAAAGTACTTAATATCAACTGCAAAAATATTAAATTATAATCGTCCACAAAGGATTCAGTTTCGCAATTATTAAAGCGCAACCGAGATATCCCTATATAAAATCTCGGTTTTTATTTTTAGACAATACTGCTTATTATTACTAAAAAGGTCAGCAATAGTTAAATAGTTGCCTAAAACTTTGAATAACCAGTAAAATTATGCTACAAAATAATCAAGCAGGATCAAGTGCCTCCGCCCCGGATTGGTGGGGGATTACTGATCCTGTTTTTTATTACTTTTTTATCGATTGAGGTTTATTATTCATCAAAATAATAAATGATTGCTTGTGGATATGACAAAAGCGGCTTTGGCCGCTTGAAGATCAATGGTCGGGATGACAGGATTTGAACCTGCGACCCCTTGCACCCCATGCAAGTGCACTACCAAGCTGTGCTACATCCCGTTAATAGAATTATACCATATTCATCAGACTTCGAAGGTATAAAAAAACAGTCCTTTAAGGCCTCTATATCAACAATTTAATGACTGTAATCGTCGAATAGTAAGCATACCGATTATTTTTCAAATATCTCATATCGTCTTCTACGAAAGTCTAAAATAGCTATTTGCAAAGCTAAAATCGTAAAAAGACAATAAAAGATAAAAAATGTTCTTAATAGAGTCATCAAGCATAGTAGCTAAACACTATCGAGCAATAGTAATTATTTCAAGGATAATGTATTTATCTTAATTATGGAAGTTAATACACGCAAAAAATAAACAATAATCATGCTACAATATTTGTTGTAGGACACCAGTACGACGTCTGTCGTTCTTGATTGCTTTCGTCCTATATAGTTTAAGCGAGCTGGTTACTTAAAATTGTAGCCAAAGGAGGACTTTATGAAAAAAACTATTTGCGAACTATTTGCAGGAGTTGGTGGATTCCGTTTGGGTTTTGACCGCCTTGATTCAGGCTGGGAAACGACATGGTTTTCACAATGGGAACCAGGAGCAAGAACTCAATGGGCACACGACTGTTATGTCAAACATTATGGAGAATCTTTAGATACGAAGGGGGAGCTTCACACAGGCGAAGATATAGCACTTATGAATAAAGAGATGATTCCTGATCATACTCTTCTTGTGGGTGGATTCCCTTGTCAAGACTATAGCGTTGCACATTCTCTTTCGTCATCAAAGGGCATTGAAGGAAAAAAAGGTGTCTTATGGTGGCAGATAAGAGATATTCTTATCGCCAAGAAAGCTCCATTTTGTTTGCTTGAAAATGTCGATAGACTTTTAAAATCTCCAGCTAATCAAAGAGGTCGAGATTTTGGAATCATTTTATCTTGCTTAAATACATTAGGGTATAGTGCAGAATGGAGAGTCATAAATGCAGCACAATATGGTGCAGCTCAAAGAAGACGAAGAACATTCATATTTGCTTATAGAAACGATACTAATTTTGGTAAGATACAAGCCGATAAACAAGCAAGCGATATAATCGTGAATGATGGGTTGATGCCTAAAGCTTTTCCGATATTAGAAATTACAGATATAAAAAAGATAAAACTTAGTGATGATCTTTTAGAAGTAAGTGACCATTTCACTTTCGCTTTTGAAAATGCAGGCTATATGAACGATGGTGTCATATATACGACAAAAGTGACGGAAGATGAAACATCACCTGTTTTATTAAAAGATATATTACAACGTGATGTTGATGAAAAATATTATATAACTAATGATAAGCTCGAAAAGTGGGTATATCTAAAGGGAGCAAAAAAAATAGCCAGGACATCTTCAAGTGGCCATGAATATACATTTTCTGAAGGTCCAGTAGCTTTTCCTGACCCTTGGAATAGACCTAGTAGAACGATGCTTACAAGTGAATCTACATTAAATAGATCTACTCATGTCGTGGCAGATCCTTGGACTGGTATGTTGAGATTGTTGACACCGATAGAAGCAGAAAGGCTCCAAGGTTTTGAAGATGATTGGACAAACACTGGCATGCCAGATAGGATGAGATATTTCTGTATGGGAAATGCTTTGGTAGTTCCGATGATTACGAAGATGGGAAAGGTCTTAGATGAGATAATAGCAAAAGAAGCTTGAGTGCATTTGACCTCATAGATTGGAGAATCATGGAAGGAACTGTTTATAAGACAAAAGCAGACGTATTGAAAAGAGCAAAAGAGATTGAAGGAATACCTTTAAGAAAGATTGACAAAACAGGAAGGTTAAAAACTGGAAAGGGTGCTATCGGTTCGGTGATTGAAGAAAGTTGGTTTGATTATGCTCCTAATTCTGAATCAGAGCCCGATTTTCCCGAAGCTGGTGTAGAACTTAAAGTCACCCCTTATATCAAAAATAAAAGAGGAGATATAAGAGCAAAGGAAAGATTAGTCTGCAATATCATCAACTATATGGAAGAATATGATAAAGTCTTTAAAACAAGTTCCTTTTGGCATAAATGTGAAACTATGCTTTTAATGTCTTATGAATATATCCCCGGGATACCAAAAAGTGAACTCTCCATCGATAAAGCCATATTATTCAGTTTTCCAGAAGAAGATCTTGTGATAATCGAGCATGATTGGAAAACGATAATAAATAAAATCAGATCAGGAACGGCACATGAAATATCAGAAGGAGATACACTTTATCTGGCAGCATGCACAAAAGGTGCAGACAGCAAAAGCGTAAGAAGACAACCTTTTTCTGATATTCCTGCAAAGCAGAGAGCTTATTCGCTGAAAGTATCTTATATGACTCAGATTTTGAATAATTATATCTATGGTTCAAAAGAAAATGAAAAGATAATCAAAGATTGGCATGTTTTGCAAGATAAGTCGCTTGAATCATACATCATAGAAAAGGTTTCGCCTTATTATGGAAAATCGCAAAGTGAGCTTAAAGTGATTTTTAACATTGATTCAAATGCAAAAAGTTTGAACCATTTGATAATCAGCAGAATGCTAGGACTAAATGACATTGAAAAAACTGATGAATTTAGAAAAGCTAATATAATACCTAAAACTATCCGAGTCGAAGAAGATGGAAACATCAAAGAAAGTATGTCATTCCCAGCTATAGACTTTATCGAATTAAGTAAGGAAAAGAGATGGGAAGATTCAAAACTTTATGAAATGCTTTCGCCCACTAAATTTCTTTTCGTCATTTTCAAAAAAAATGCTGAAGAATACTATCTTGATAGAATAATGTTCTGGAACATGTCTAATGATGATCTTGATGAAGTCGAAAAAGTGTGGAAGAAAACTGTTGATACAGTAAATAAAGGTGTCGTCTTCACAAAGACCAATAGAGGGATGAGCAACAATCTTCCTAAGCAGAAAGAAAATAGAGTAGCACATGTCAGACCACACGGATTAAATTCTAGTGATACTGTGCTACTTCCTGATGGCCGTGAAATAGCGAAACAATGTTTCTGGCTTAATAGAAAGTATATTAGAGAACAGATCAAGAAAGGATCAGATATTAAATAAGATGAAACATCCTGATCATTTTGATACTGACGATGCCACTCGAAAAAGGATGTCCAAGATAAAACTGAAAGACGGGGATTCTGAAAAAGCATTGGCTAAAAAGTTATGGAATCATAATATAAGGTATCGCAAGAATTATAAAAAGCTTCCTGGGTCGCCAGATATTGCAATCACAGGACATAAAATAGCTATCTTTATCGATGGAGAGTTTTGGCATGGCAAAGACTGGGGCGAAAGAAAAACTAAACTAAAGAACAATCGTGAATATTGGATTGAAAAGATCGAAGAAAACATCCAAAGGGACAAAAGAGTAGATCAAGAACTTGCTGCCATTGGATGGAGCGTGTATCATTTTTGGAGCAAGGACGTCAAAAAAGACCCAGACAGATGTGTCGAAATAATAAAAAAAGATAAAAATTTGGTGGGAAAACGATAAAACATCTCATATAAATAGGCATAGAAGAATGGAGATGATCGCTTAATGGCAAATATTAGTGATGCACATGGGAAAATATCTTTATATTCAAATGATATAAAAGTTATCGAAAGCCTCGAAAAAGCTTATTATCATCTCAAAGACTTATGCTATTTTACAGTATTATCAGATGACAAAATAAAGGCTGATGATTATTTTATGAATGACTTTAAATATGGATTCAAGTATTCTTTTTATGGTGCAGGAAGATGGTCTTACGATATAAATATTGAGAATTTTGGCAAGTGGATAGAAAAAGATATTGAAGATAAAGATATTAAAAATCTACTGATAGCAAATGATTATTTAATCATCTACGACTATGAAGATATTGAAACAAGCGAGGACATACATTATAAAGCTAAGGTTCAAGTCATTCATAACTCTGGTCATCCAATACTCGATCAAAAAGTGCAATATATAGAGTATCATGATTGCTAGTGATTTTTAGTTGGTCTAAAAATGTCCCACAGGAGATAACGAAGGTATAAAAAAACAGCCCTTTAAGGCCTCTATATCAACAGTTTATTAACTGCAATTGCCGAATGGTGGCCGATGACTACTTAGGTCTAAGACCGTTCCTCATTAGTTAGCTAACAGCTCAGCTATGTTGTACCACCACCGACAACTATAAGCAATAGCTTTTAATCAATTGTTAAAAAATCGTAAACATTTCTTTATTCTAGCTATAATTTTATAGTTTCTATCTGATCTTAGACAAAGATATTTTAGAATTTAATATGCCCAAGATCACGATTATCAAAATCATCATGATCATTTTGATAAAAAATACTGTATCTAAGATATATGAGTTTGAATTTATAAAATAACTGATGAATAAGAAGTTTTTAATGCCGGAAAAGTTTGAAAAGATCAAAAGGTTAGGAAGCAGAATGATGACTGCTGATAAGATGATGCAGTTGCTTGTTGAATGAGTAATTTTGGATAAGAAAAGTACGATCTCGCCAACGCACAGCAATACGATAAATCTGATGAAGCAAACCAGAATGTAACCGGTGTTTAATGGAAGGTCAAAGTTGAAAAGATCGCTAAGCTCCATTACGCTGCCAAAACCATATTCACCAAAGGAAAGGTTATAATAAGAACCTATGGCATAATACTTCCAAATTCCCAATAATAGCGCTATGACAGCACAATAGAAAACCATTACCAGCTGTTTTGTTAAGATGCGCTTATTATTGCTGATGGTCGTTTCATAGAACTTGTCGCATCCTTTAAGGGAATCAACTGTAAAAAGGGGAGATATTAAAGCAATTACGACGATGATGATGACAAAGTAATTGATCATAACGCCATTTAATCGCTCGTTGTTGATCTTTTTATCAAAAAGCATCGTAAAGCCGTCATCAAACACAAGACCTCGATTATTGCCTCTGGCATTTTCGATAGAATTTTCAAGGATATCTAAAGATTGAGCCTTACTAAGTTCATAATTCAAGCGGGAGTTTTCAGTATAATAAGTGTTATCATCGATAATACCGTTTTTATAATCTTCTTTTAACTTATAGAGATCTTGATCCATCTGATCTATTTTTTCACGATATTCTTTTATGATGCTTATTTTCTCATCGTCGATCTTGCCGCCATATTCTTTGATCAGCTCTTCATAGGATACATTCTTGACAGGATCTTGATAAGCATCTATCGTTCCTATAAGATAGATGCTAAAAAGCACTAATATCAGCAAACCCCTATTTTGAACGAGCGATCTTTTTAACTCATGCAAGAAAATAAAGGTGTGTGAACTTGGCAAGTGTATCTTAAACTTAACTTTCAGGCTGTTTTTAAGATCGAGCGGCTTGATTGTCAAAAGCAAGATCAAAGCGATGATCAAAATAATGCCAAGCATTATAACTATCGTTTCTTTTAAGCCAAAGGCCATATTGAATAAAACGATGTTATGATACTGATAAAGGGTAAACTTTAAATTAAAGATAGTGAAGATATTTAAGTAGCGCAATATTCCCAAAACAGAAGTGATGGGGATCGTGTAATATAAAAGGCCCTCAACTATCATGACGCTTAAAACGATAAGTCCAACGATAACGGAATTATTGATGATATATGCTAAAACAAACACTAATAGGCCGCATATCGTAATGCATAAGAATACATAAAAGACTTCCAAAGCCATCGCTTCCAAACAGTTTAATCTTAAAGTGATATTTTCAAAACCGTAAAGCGATTGAACAGGGTCTAAGAGTCCATTAAAACCATAGATCATCTGCAAATATATGATATTGCTTATATAAAAGATAAAGCAGATGATAAATGAAAAAAGTATAAGTGCACAAAGTTTGGCGATGACAGTTTCTTTTGATCCTTTGACAGTAGTGGCGATCAGCGTATCCATTCCAGAGCTCTTTTCTTTGATGCTTAAGGAAAAAACACCGATCAAGACCAAGATAAAAATGAATATGAAGGTGTATCGTTCGTTTAAGAAGGACTTGGCAGCGATATGATTATCTAGTATTGGCGTGACATTTTGGATGTTTTCATAGTCGTGAGCAGTTTTAGCGATATTTGACATGGACTTGTCAGAATCCTGAAAGATACTGATCGATGACATCATTGAGCTTTGTTCGATAACTGTTTCAACATTATTCTTATAATTATCGATCATCAGTTTTTCATCGTTCAGATCAGCCAAGACTAAAGAGAGTATTCTGGCGGTTTCAATGTCAATATCGATCTCATCATTTAAAAATCTCTTTAAAAGCTCTGGATCATTTATGGAATATTCTTCGATTAAATAATCATAAAGCGAGGACGATAGATTATCTTGCGAGAAACTGTTGATGATCTGTACTTCTTTATAGTCTTCAGCAAATTGAGTTTCATATTCTTCTTGACTCAGGTCTTGATATGAAACCAGTTTTTCTTCATACAGTTTATTATAGCGGGCAGGATCGATATACTGGCTGGTCTGCTGATAGTTTATAGAGAAAAGATTGACAATAAGCAAGATCAAAATTCCAAAAAATACTTTTTGGAACTTAAACAGCTTCTTGATCTCAAAACTGATTAAATCGAGCATTGTCACTCCTTTATATAGTATGAATAGACATCTTCTAAGGATGGATAGACGATCTTTTCATCAGGATAGCTATCTTCACTTATGATCCTGATGATCTTGGTATCTTGTTTGCTGGCGATGATGGTATAAGGATGATTTTTTAAACAGGCAAGTTCTTTGTCATCAACAGTTATTTCTTTTACTTTGCCATAAATCGCATCTGAAAGATCAGCAGGGTTGCCGCTAGTGATGATCTTTCCTTTATTCATCAAAAGGATGTCATCGGCTATCGTTTCCACATCACTTACGACGTGGGTAGTTATGATGACTATATGATCGATCGCCAAAGCGGCTAAAAAGTTTCTTATCTCTACTCTTTGGTTGGGGTCAAGTCCGGCTGTCGGCTCATCAAAAAGAATTATCTTGGGATCATTAAGCAAAGCCTGAGCTATCAATAACCGCTGTTTCATACCGCCGGAAAGACTTTCGATCTTGCGATGACGGTAATCAGCAAGACCGACGACCTTCAATAATTTAGGAATAGCGATCTTGGCTTTTTTGGTCTTCATGTTTTTTAAAGTTGCCATATAAAACATGAATTCATTTACACTGAATTTAGGATATAGTTCCTGTCCTTGAGGCATTACGCCTAAGCAATTCAAAAAGCTGCGATCACAAGTCTTGCCGTTATATAATACTTCACCTGAAGTTTGTTTTATGGACTGCGAAATGATCTTCATCAATGTTGATTTGCCAGCGCCGTTTGGACCAAGAATACCATATATGCCTAAAGAAAAAGTATAATCGATATCAGCTAACGCTTTTATATCGCCATACGATTTAGAGATATTTTTTAATTCTAAAACAGCAGCGCTATTCGATCTCATAAGTTACATAACCGCCCATTTTATTCTCTGTAGGATAGACTTCGGAAAATATCGCACTTTCGAGTTTATTATCTTCATTCAAATATAAACGGTAGATGCGTTCGACAGAAACATCATCATTCTTATTGAAATAATACAGTTCATTATTGATGACTCCGGAATCGCAATATAAAGATCCTTCCTCTAATTCATAAATATCGATGAAATTTAGATCCTTATCAAAAACACTCACGGATTTAGTGCCTTCTTCAAAATTCAATTTGCCAAAACCGTTATGGACGAAGATCAGATCTTTGCCTACAGCAACATGTCCGCTTTCATCACAAAGTCTTATATCTTCACCGGTATTACTGTTATAGATGTATGTGTCATGATTTTTGCCATAAGCATAAATACCATCATAGATGATCGAAAAAGAGAGATTCATCGGATCGCATCCTTCTTTGATAAGTTCAAACTGTTTATTATCAAGATCGTATCTGCCAAAGATATAGTTATGGGCATTTCCATCATCATCGATATAAGTTTGAGCAGAAAGATATAAATAGTTGTCTTTTAGGAAGAAGTCACTGATCGATTTAATATTGTCTTTAAGTATTATTTCGGGTTCAGCACTTAAATCATTTAAGTCTAAGACGTTGAGTTTATTAGTTTCGGAGGAGCTTTCATGGTAAGTTGTAAAATAGATCTTGCCATCATGCAAGGCGACACCATCTAAAGCATAGGGTGAAGAAACATGATATAAGATCTCCCGGTTTGAGCCATCTTTTTCGATCCTAACAATGTCATAGCCAGTAAATCCTCCAGTTTGAAAATCGACAGAATTCTGCTTCATATAGATATAGCCGTTATGATACATCATAAATGATTGATCAAGGGTTCCGCCATAGCTGGCATTTTGGGTATAGGCATTACATTCCTGACCGATCATCTGATCGGTTTCTTTATTGTGTTTGCAGTTTGGTTTATTGCAAAGCAAGACGCTTTGTCCTGAAGCATAATCATAAAAATAAAGATATTCGCCAGTCACATAATAAATACCATCACCGCTGGGAGCGATCCTGTTAAAGACATCTCCAGTGTGTATTTCTAAATTCATATCTTCTTCGTAAAGAAATTCATCTTCTTTGAGTATTGGCGGTTCTGCTTTATCTGAACAGGATGTCAATACTAATGATGACAACAACAAGAGTAATGATAATAATTTTTTCATAGGCCAGTTTCTCCGTAAATATTATTAATATAAAGAAAAGACTGTCGGATTTCCGACAGTCAAATTCCCAAACTATCGATATTATGTTACATCAACGATAGCAGTTCTGGTGATGCTTCCTGCACCACCTGGTAAAGTTGCGTTTCCTTCAGCTTTGCAGTAGTAAATTTTAAAACCTTGACCAACTCTTTTAGTCGCTGTTACACTACCACCTTCATAGGTTTGCTGTCTAGTAACAGTTTGCACGCCATCACCATGATAACTTGTGTTTTTAGCATACATTTGAGCCATTCTATCAAACGACGTAACAGCTTGACTATAGCTTTGGGACACCTCAACTCTAGCAGTTACAGAAAAAGGTGTACCATCCATGGATCCTCTTGCAATATAAGCATAAAAGGAATCGGCAAGCGCAGAAGCGGCACATACTGATAGCAGTAGTGCAGATACAATTATGATTTTCGAGAGTCTCTTCATACTATTCCCTCCCTTAATTACATACTATCAAATTAGGTGAAATATAACAATATTCCATAATAATATAATTACTTTTATATTGGAGGAATAACGATGAGTATCTATACACCTTTTCTTTTAGAAACAGGAGTTATTATTCTTGCGCCCGAATCGATCTTCAGAACATCTATTCTGAAAACGACGTCGTTTTGGTGCCACTAAGTCGCTTAGACTTGTGCCACCGGCGGCGTTTTTTTGTGCCACTTGCGTCGCTTTAAATTGTGCCACTCCTCCCTATAATAATCCTTATGTGAAATA
>CALVFL010000016.1 GCA_944326825.1 uncultured Erysipelotrichaceae bacterium | reverse complement strand
CATAAATCGTGACGGTTTTTCAATCTGATGGTGGCACTCAAAAAAAGACTTTGGTGGCACTGGCATTCCGACTTTAGTGGCACTCTGAGAGCGACGTGGGTGGCACAAATCGCGCGTCATATCCAGTATTACCACCTTCTAATACTTGAAGTAAAGTGAGCAAATGTTTGCTGTCTAATTGTTTAAGTTCTTCTTTCGTAGAATAATTCGTTTTTACCATTCCGTCTTTAGACATTAAACTTAGCTTTTCTATAGCATAACCCTTCCAATCTGGCATATTGAAATTTCTGGAAAATCCAGCTCCTAGAAATATAGATAAGTTTCTTTCGCCATTTTTAATATTTAAATCTCTTAAACGTTCGAAATAAGTTCTTTTATTGTATACTTTAATCACTATACTTATTATACCAATATAAATGATTTTAGTAACTAATAACCGTGCCGCCAGTCGTATAGAATAGTTTCGGAATAATATAAAAGTGATAGATACTTGATATCGCTAAACTAAAAATGTAGGAAAACGCTCAACTCAAAATGTTGGTTTCCTACATTCTTTTCATTTAATCTGATTAAGATTAAATGAGGAGGATGAATAATAGTGAGAACTGATATAAAAGAGGTAATAAGAGTAAAGATGCGAAATAACGAAAAGATTAATATGGCTAAACTAGCCAGGCAATATAATTGTGATTATCGGACAGTCAAGGCTTTTATGAATCGTGATCCAAATTATCAAAGAAAGAAAAGAAAAATTCCAAAAGTTACCGATGGTCTTGAATCAGTGATCGAAGATAAATATATAAACCATTGTGCTCCTGCCATTGAGATATATAAGGTCTTAAAGAATAACTATGGCTATAAAGGAAGCTATTCCACAATTAAAAGATTTACCCATAGTCTAAAGAATAAAAAGGTTGATGAAGTCACGATTCATTTTGAGACGGCACCTGGTAAACAGTGCCAGATAGATTGTAAAGAAAGACTTAGACTGATCAATAAATATGGAGAAGTCTTTACAGTTGATATCTTTCTAGCTATCTTAGGCTATTCCCGACTTAAATTTATTAAGCTGACTACGGATAAGACCCAGAAGACTCTATTTAGATGCCTTGGTGAATTATTCAGATACCTAGATGGTGTACCGAAAGAATTACTATTCGATAATATGAGAACTGTTGTAGATCGCTCAAGAACCCAATTTGATAAACCTATTTATAACGATAAGTTGGTATCGTTTAGTAAGGATGCCGGATTTATTCCCAAAAGCTGTGTAGCCTTCATGCCCAGGACCAAAGGTAAGGTCGAAACCTTAGCTAGAATAGTCAATCGTCTTAAAGCCTACAATAATGAATTTGAAACCTTTGAAGATCTAGAAAGAATAGTTGATAAATTAAAAGAAGATATCAATAATGAGGTTCATTCTATAACTGCACAAAAACCAAGTGATCGTTATTTAAAAGAAAAGGAATATCTAAATCCGATGTGTAATCTAGATATCCTGGAAGCTTACTACTCTGACAAAGTAATTAAAAGAAAAGTTCCGAAGGATTGTCTGATAACCTATCAAAGGAACAGATATTCCATACCTCCACAATATGTGGGTAAAGAAGTATCTTTGATCTTAGATAAAGATACTTTGCATATATATTATAACCAAAATATCATCGCCGCCCACAATATTAGTAATAGACCAATTAATTATCAAAAAGATCACTACGTTGAGATTTTAAAAAGAAGTCTTGATAATGATGATCTAATTGAAAAGATATGCGAAGAAAACTTAGAGATGTTTGGGAGATTATGATGTCAAATTATATAAGATTAACCAATAACCTAGAAAATTTGAAACTTAATAAGATTCAAGAAATAATTCCTTCCTATCTTGATGAAAATCATGATAAGAGCCTTATTGATTGTCTATTGGATCTTACGGATGCAGAAATAGCTTTTCGTGATGAAAGAGCCAGAAAGATCAATATAATGGTCTCTTCTTTCCCTTATCACAAGACAATAGCTGATTTTGATTTTTCTTATCAACCGACTATTGATAAAGCTAAGATATTAGACTTGATATCCTTAAGGTTCATTGATAAAAAATCCAATATCATTTTTGTAGGCTCACCTGGAGTTGGCAAGACCCATTTAGCTACATCTATTGGTATAGAAGCAGCCAGTCAAAGAATATCTACTTATTTCATAAATTTCGCTGTATTGATGGAGAAGTTTAAAGAAGCAAGTAAAGAAAACAGGGTTGAGAAGGTCATTAAGCACTACCTTAAATACACCTTATTGATAATCGATGAGATAGGTTATCTGCCGGTAGATAAGGATGCATCATATGCATTCTTTCAATTGATAGCTGCAAGATATGAAAAAAGACCAACTATCTTAACTACTAATCAATCACTACCTAAATGGGGGCAAGTGTTTGGCGATCCAGTAATAGCTAATGCGATCATTGATAGATTAGTTCATCATTGCGATATCATCAAAATTACTGGTAATTCATATCGTATCAAAGATAGAAATATCTTTGATACCGAAGACTAAAACCTACATTTTGAGATTGGCGAAAAACTACATTTTTAGATTGACTTTATCAACACTTAAATCAACCTTTTCGTTAGTCCACTTACATTCCGCAAATAAAGCACTGTTTTCTGAAAGATCTTCTCCCATAATATCTATTTCTTCTTGCGCTCTGGTTTTAGGATTTGTACCCCACCAGCGGCCGATGTTTTTAAAACCTACTTCAGTTTTACCTTCTTTTAAAGCTTTCCATAGGTATTGTTTGCAAATATCTTCAAAAACACTGCCCATATAGGTTGATAACCCTGAGGCAATTTTCTTCATTGCCAGATCCTTTAAACCACGAGATATGATAGAAATATTTTCAGGAATGAAACGTTACCAGAAGCGGAACATATTGTCTTCGATCGAATATATCGTTTTACGGCTCTTATTTTCACCGTAAGGCATCTCTTTTTTTACGATTCCTAAACTGATCAGGTTTTTGATATAGGTAGCACAAACCCCGGTATCTTCTCCGACTTTATCAGCTATTTCATTCATTTTGGTTGCGCCGGTTGCGATTGCACTGATTATTGTGTTGTAGATCGCCGGTTCACGGACTTCCTGTTTTAAAAGATTGCTTGGCTCTTCGAAGATAAAAGAAGTTGGATCAAGATAAATGGCTTTGATGTTATCTTCTACAGATAATCGATAATTGATCATGGTCAGATATTGCGGTGTGCCGCCGATTATTCCATAAAGCAGTGCTTTGTCATAGATGGAATATCCTTTTAAATAGTCGCAAACTTCAAAAAAATCAAACGGCTCAATTTTAAGCTGTGCTGTCATTCTGCCGTAAAGAGGAGATTTATATGCTAAAACTTTATCTTCCATATAGGACATAGATGAGCCGCACAAGATCAGAAATAACTTTGAATCTTCTTTATTCTTATCTATCAAAAGCTGCAGTGTAGATGCAAAACTTTTAGAAGATTTAGCAACATAAGGATATTCGTCAATTACCAAAACGATCCTGGCTGTTATGAAGATTTTATTGAAATGCTTAAAAACTGGAAAGATGAGATCATCAACAGTTTTGAAAGACCATACAATGATCGAAAACAGTCTGATGCCTTAGCTGAAAGCTTTAATCAAAAACTAAGGGTACTTATTGACGTATCAAATGGTTATACTAATTTTGAAAGATTCAGAGTCAGAGCTATTTATTGTCTGAATGATAAGATCTTCTATACTCTTACCAATAAGTTATCACACTCTAATAAGTGTAAAGGGAAACTTCGTGGAACTTATAATAAGACAAATTCAAACGGCAACAAATAAATTACTTAAATCATAAATGACATT
Organism: uncultured Erysipelotrichaceae bacterium; assembly: GCA_944326825.1. Taxonomy (GTDB): domain Bacteria; phylum Bacillota_I; class Bacilli_A; order Erysipelotrichales; family Erysipelotrichaceae; genus JAHHTG01. The sequence continues at coordinate 55,236 of CALVFL010000016.1, read as the reverse complement.
TACTTCCTTCAGCACAATAAAAAAGAGGTCTTTATCACAATGTCTTCATTCAATAACCAAAGATAAGTGATAAAACCTCTTTTATTAAACCCTATATAACTTTAGATGACATTTTCTAAAAACCCTACATAAGTTTACTTAAGGAAAATCATTAGTTATACCAAGTGCATCATATTTCTCTTTTTGATATATTTTTTATAGAAACACTAGAAAATAACATAGTTAAAAATAAAATTGAATATATTGAATTTATAAAATTAGTTCCTGTAGCAGAAAGAATAAGATAAAAAAACAACAAATAAATTAAAAATTTAAATTGCTGTTTGTCGTCGTTGCGTTTTTTTGATAAAAACAAAATCGTTAAAATATCAAATATAATTGTTAATGGAACTCCAAAAACTATAAATTGTTCAAGTATAAGGTTATGAGAATGATAATAAACGCCATCTGTTAGATGTCTTATTACGCCTAATCCACTCGGCAGTAACCAATTATCCTTAATGTAATTGATAGCTTCTGTATACACAATATCCCTACCTGACAAATGTAAACCATCTAAAGTTATTCCATTTTTAAATTGTTCTATAAAAAGGTCTATATTTCTTGAATGCAAACCAAAGTGATTCAATGTGTTATTTATAAATCCTAAAATACTTTCGATATTATATATTGTAATAAGTATAACAATCGCTATCGAAACCAGTAGTGCTATTTTTATTTTTAAATCTATATTTTTTTGAATAAAGAAAAAAACTACAATCGTTAAAGAAATAGATAAAAAAGCCATTCGTCCTGCGAATAAGAATATTAGTATCATGTTAAACACTATCCATTTAAATGTCTTGGATAATATACCTTTTTCTTTAAAATAATACCAAGATAAAATTAAAAGATTCGGCAACAAAATAGAACTGATAGAACCATAGTTTAACAGTTTTAATGAATTGAGAATAATTGGAATTAAGACAAAACCGCTCATACACAACGAGAAACGAAACCACCAATTTAAGAAATTATTAAAGTTAAAGTATTTTCCTGTTATAGCGAAAACAGGAATGAGCCAAATTATAATATCGGTGAATCCCTCAACAAAAACATAGTTTTTATAGTTTACCATCGCACAATTTAGTAATACTAAAACTATAAATATAATTAAAAATATAATTGATCTTTTTTCGATACCTATCCTAGTTACGATATATAAAGAAATAATAATTATGACTAAATAATATAAATAACTTACTAAACTACCGTTTAGAAAAAACAGAACCGTATCAATGATCGGTTTTAGGTATATCCATATAAGACAAACAATCGAAATTTGATCTTTTTTTTGAAAATTTGCAATTATTTCTTTTATTTTTACTATTTTCTTATTCAATTTTTCCTTCAAGTATTCTAATGATCTCATTAGCGATTAACTCCATTCCTAAATCATTTGGATGTCTATCATCAGAAAAATAATCGTCATAATTATCCTTGTTTAATATATCTAAACCATCAATAAAAAATATATTTTTATCGCCTTTTATCTTTGCTTTTTCATATGTTTCTTTAACGACATCTCTTCTGGCGATAGCTTCATCCAATGGTATTGATAGATCGCCACTGAATCTAGACATTAAAATTATCGGCACTTCACTATTGCTTTCACGTATTTCTTTATAAAAGTTATAATGAGTATCTCTAAGATCACTTACTGTTTCGGCATTGTGATCATATTCTATGACTATTGCAGATAAATCTAAACTGCCGATTATTTCGGCAACTTCTATTTCTCCTTTTGCGCTGCTAGAGAATCCGAAATTAATAATATCCCTTTCAAAATAATCTCCAACCTTCATTGAATAAGTGATTCCAGGACGTGATGAAGCACAACCTTGGGTGATTGATGAACCATAAAACAAAATCGGATCATCCTTTTCTTCTAAATCGACCGAACGTAGTACAGAGGAGTTTTCCAAACCGATATATATACTTTCTACTTCTGCATAAGTTGGTAAGACAATTGTTATTTTACTTAATCCTTCATCTTTGTGAAAAATGTTTTTTATTTGTTTATTAAATATAACTCCATCAGCATAACCACTCCCTATCCATTTTCGATCATGATCATCTCCTTGATATACATCTATTCCAGAGGATCCAATCTCTGTAAACCATTCGTATTTTTCTGTCTTTCCTAAATTTACTTCAACATATACATAGTCTGAATCAGTTTCGAATTGTATGGTGGCTCCAGAGGTCATGCAATTTCTCCTTTTTATACCGTCTGGCCAGTTAATACTAGTATCTAATCTGCACAAAGAATCATTCTTTTCAATAAACGGCAATCCAGAGAAATAAAAATGATTTTCTGCTGCAGATAATACGATCATATCTCCATCATTTGATTTAATATATTCATTATCTACTTCAATAACTTTAATGCTATCGAAAGATTTAAATTCATCAATAGAATATGATTTAATTGTTCTATTAAATATGGCGTTGTTACTATAATCAAAATATATAAATAAACCTAACAATATAATTACAAATGTAACAACAATAAATAAAGATAAAAATAATCTTCGCTTATTCTTCATTTAATTCCTCTCAACAATTTCAATATATATAAAAAATTGGTATTCTTAAATAATATAGACAACAAAACATAAACAAAGATTCCTGTCATGACCTGAACAATCAATTTTGCAAAAACAGACATGTCTATCAAACCAATTACGGCCACAATTACACCCATAACCATTGCTATAAGCAAATTAGGCAATATATCTTTAATTTGCTCTTTAGCACCGTAATGTAAAAGTTTTCTATTAGGTGCTATATTAATTATTAACACAAAAATGTTGCTTATAATTGTTCCTAAAGCTATTGCATATAAACCAAAAAAAGAACTAATAATTAAAATTATAATCGCAATGGTTTTTTTAATAACATTTATCTTTAAAGTCAAATCACTTCTTCCAACTGCGTTTATCGCTTGCACATTTGCAATATTTAACGGATGAAATAAGTATGCAAAACAAAAGGCTATCAAAAAGGGTACGCATGGCAACCATTTGTCCGTAAGTACAATAGATACCACCGTGGAAGAAGTTGCTGCCAGACCCATTAAACACGGGAAAACTATATAAGAGCTCAAGGATACTGCTCTTCTTACCATTTGTTTAAGTTTAGAAATGTTATTCTGATTTCTGGCATAAACCGGCAACATTACGCTTTCTATCGAACTATCGATATTTACTACGACAAAATATGGAAATTCTTGGCCTTTATTGAAATAGGCAAGGCTAGCAGGAGAATACAATTTTCCCACCACAAGGCTGTTTAATTGATTATAAAAAGTATCGATCAAAGAGGACACAAGCACTTTCCAACCAAAGGAAATTAACAGTTTGACTCTTTTAAAACTTATTCTTAACTTAGGTAACCACCTAAGACCGGCTGATGTTATTACACAAATAGCAGTTATATTCGTCAGTTGTTGAAAGACTAATGCCCATATACCAAAACCTGAATAAGCCATACTTATCCCAACAATTGCAGAAATAATAACCGCAAGAAAACTGTTAAAGAAGATTCTTTTAAAGAGTAGTTCTCTTATAAGCATTGAATTTTGGACAGAATTAATGCCCCCAGGTATGACGACTAGCGATAAAACTCTTAATACATCCGTGATTTCGGGGTTATTATAAAAAGCAGCTATAAATGGAGATATAATATATAGAATACTATATATCAGCAAAGAAAGTACTATGCTTATCCAAAAGACTGACGAATAGTCATCTTTTTCTATATCTTTTCTTTGCAACAAGGCCATACTGAAGCCACTTTGGATAAAAGTATTAGCTAAGTTAATAAAAACAGTTATTATAACTATAATTCCATATTCTCCCGGAGCTATTATCCTAGCCAAAATTATAGAAACTAAAAAACTTATACCCTGAACACTGCCTCGCTCCAAGTATTTCCATAAAAGAGAACTTATAATACTATTTTTCATTTCTTTTTAAAACTTTACTAATAATCTTATCTTTATTTCTCCATATTTTAGGCAACATTGAAAAAGGCATAGTAAGTGTATTCGTTAATCGTTTAAATTTAGAACACTTTTTATTACTATCTTCTAATTTTGAAGAATAAAAACTTTTGCCACTTTCATTAAACCATTCTGATCCATCTAAGCATTTTCTATTTCTTATATCAAGATATGTAGGAGTATCCAATTCCGGAATAACTCCAAGAGTTAGAAATGCGTGACCGTTGTAACAATATGGTTGTCTGCAATAATGACCAACCGGCTTAAATTCTATCGGTTTATTAAGATCGGCGAATATATTTTGTGTTATTGGTTGCCCGTAGCATCTTTGTGCATCTCCATTTTTTAAGTTTACATATAGTGACCACGCCCCAGCATAACAAAACTCATTCCTTTTAACTTTCAAGATATCCTTTTTAAAATTAAACATTTCTGAATTAAACGATTCCCAAAAGCGACAGTATTCGTCTTCGCTAAGATCAGTCAATATTTCTTTGTTGCTCTTTGTGTCAGTCCTGGCTATCGTTAAATGGCATAAAGCCCCAAAGTTATCCAAACAAAATTGTTTCATCTCTTCGGCGTATTGCATAAGTTCATCTGTAGGTGTACATTCTATCGTGAACGAACAGCCTTTATTTCTCATCAAATTTACATTTCCAACAAATTTATCCAAGATATTAAGCCTTTTAAACTCTAAGTAATGAAATGAAAACTTAAATTCAAGACGTTTCAAAATATCTTCAGGAAATTCCGCAATTTGTTCAAATCGCTTTGTCACAGTTCCGTTGGTAACTACCTCAACATAGTGGCCATTTTCCAAAACTCCTCTGATGATCGACACCATTTCCTCAGGTAAAAGCGTTTCCCCGCCGCCGGTAAAATTAATTAGGCAAGTTCCTCCGAATCTATTTTTGTCAAAAGCTTTAACGATATGATCCACATCGTAATCAAAAGTCGGAAGTTTTTCACCCCATTGTTTCAACTGTGTTATATAACAATATTTGCATCTAAGATTACATGTTTTAACAGGTACATTAACACATATTAATTTATTTATTTTTTCCATTATTGATCACTCCATTATAAATATTTATTTACTATATCTATAAGCGGTTTATATTTTTCTTTAATCAATTCTAAATCATAATATATAAAATTTCTGTTGATAAATTCATATAGCGATGATTCATCGACTTCACTTTGTACAAGTAGAACACTGTTTATTCCATTAATCCATTTTAAGGATTCGCTTACTTTTTTAGTCTTATTATCAAATACAATACAGGGTGTTTTTGACAGCAATGAAAAAATCATCCCGTGTAACCTGTCTGTAACAACTACTTTGTATTTTGAGAACTCTGTTATTTTTTTATAAACATTCATTTTGTTTTTAGATATTTTATCATTTCTCTTTTTTAAGACTGTATCAGTATAAAAAATCTGATAATTTTGTTTTATAAAAAAATCAAGAACATCATTAATTTCTTCATCGCCACTAACCTTTTCTGAATCTTTTCTTAAACAAAAACAAACACCATTTCGAGGCTGATTTACAATATTGCATTTTAGAGAATACACGATATCAGGCACTAAGTAGCATCTTCCTCCATCTAAATCCATATCATTAATCAAAAAATCATATGTTTTTTTATCACGAGCAAAAATATGCAGGTTTTTGTGAGAACCATAAATAGACATTGCCTTTTTATAAAGCTCTCCTTTTTTTTCAAAGAATACTGTTTGAGGGAAAATTATAATCGTATTTTCTTTATATGTATTAACGATATCTTGAATAACAAGCTCGTTTATCGGCCATAAGTCGCCCATCCATCCGCCGCCAGAGATCATGATCAAATCACCGGTTGATAGCCTTTTCTTTAAATAGTTCTTATGGGTGTGAAAAAAAGGCATTGATATCACAATTACATCAGATTCCTTATTTATTTCACTAATAAAGTCAAGTTCTGCATTAATTATGGCATAATCTCCCAAGTTGGAATGTACCGGTTGGCCAATCAACACTGCTTTATGTCCTGATTTATTTAGTTTTGTCTTAACGTCTCTTTTTGTATCATCAAAAATCAAATATTTGATGTACTGTCTTATTTTAAATAACTCCACCATATCACCTTTTACTTAATTTTTTCTTTAAGAGAAAAACGGTATATAAAACTGTTCCGATAATTTCTCCATACAAAGCCTTAAAAAGTTGTTTTTTCTCTATAAAATATGCTTCATTAAATTTCGTATTTTTTGTTTTATAAGGATGATAACTTATGATAAATGGGTAATAATAAATTTTGAATCCTTGTTTTTTGAGCCTTATAATTAATTCATTTTCTTCCCCGGAAGGAATTTTTGTTCCTACGCCCAACTCTTCATTAAATTGTATCAGTTCTTTATCCACTTTATTTAGATCGATTACTATCTCGATAGAAGAAATATGCAATATATCCAAATAGGAAATAAAATGTGGTTTTTGAGAATATTGTTTTGGATATTGTCCCCTTTTCTCATCAAAGTATTGAAAAATGCAAATCGGACTATTATTCTTCCTTAAAACACTCCCTGCTTCTTTTAGACTTCCCGCAGGATACCAGTTATCATCGTCAGAAAAAATTAACAAACGATCTTTATGTTCTGAACCGATGTTTTTTAAAGCGATATTTCTTGCTCTCGACAAACCTGTCCCGTTGTCATAAATATGCTTATAATGGATCTTGCAATTCTGAAGCATTCTTTCTACAGCATCGTGGTTTCCTTGTGTGACCACTATTAAATCAATATCAACTTCTTGATTTTCCAAACTATTGATATTAATTAACAAATCATCTAATTTGCTGCCCGTCGTACATAATATAACAATATATTTAATCGATCCTCTGTCCATTAATCCCTCTCATATATATCCCTTGTATATATCTTGTTATCTACATCTTTTAATTCATCATTGCATCTATTTACTACGATAACATCTGATAGTCTTTTGAATTCTTCTAAATCATTAATAACTCTACTGTTAAAGAAACTCTCTTCTTTAAGTGTTGGTTCATATACTATTACTTCAATCCCTTTGGCTTTAATTCTTTTCATGATGCCTTGAATAGCGCTAGCTCTAAAATTATCTGATCCTGATTTCATAGTCAGTCTATAAATCCCTACTACTTTAGGATTTTTAGAAATAATCATATTAGCGATATGATCTTTCCTTGTTGAATTGGATTGAACAATTGCACTTATTAAATTCTCTGGCACATCTTGATAATTAGCTTTTAATTGTTTGGTGTCTTTAGGTAAGCAGTAACCACCATAACCAAAAGAAGGATTGTTGTAATGATTTCCTATTCTTGGGTCTAAGCATACGCCTTCAATGATCTCAGAGGTGTTTAAACCTTTAAGTTCGGCATAAGTATCAAGTTCATTAAAGTAAGATACTCTTAAAGCTAAATAGGTATTCGCAAATAGTTTGATAGCTTCGGCCTCGGTGCTATTGGTAAAAAGAGTGGGAACATCCTTCTTGATAGCTCCTTCTTTTAATAGATCGGCAAATACTTTAGCTCGCTCGCTCTTTTCGCCTACAACTATTCTTGAAGGATAAAGGTTATCATATAATGCTTTTCCCTCTCTTAAAAATTCCGGTGAGAAAATAATATTATCTACATCATATTTAGCTTGTACCTTTTTGGTGTAACCTACCGGGATAGTTGATTTAATGATGATGGTAGCTTTAGGATTGATTCTCAAAGCTTTTTCAATCGTATCTTCAACCGAAGATGTATCGAAGTAATTTAACTTATCATCGTAGTTAGTAGGTGTAGATATGATAATGAACTCAGCATTTTTAAACGCTTCTTTAGGATCTAATGTAGCTTTTAAATCAAGATCCTTATTTTTTAAATAATCTTCTATCTCTTTATCTTGGATAGGTGAAACATGATCATTTATCATATCTACCTTTTCTTTAATAATATCCAAAGCTATAACTTCGTGATGTTGTGATAATAATGTGGCTATGCTCAATCCTACATAACCGGTTCCGGCGATCGCTATTTTCATTGTTGTATCTCCTTGACATTTGTAAAACGTAATTTATTTATGAAATATACAATTATATTGGTACAAGTAAAGAAAAGTGAAACAGGAACACTTTTGTTTAAATTATCTCTATATAAACGATAGTGATACTTTAAAAGTTTTGCCTTATTACCGGAAGATAAAGATGTATTGCCAATACGGTAATATGCCAAATTATCATTTAAAAGATAGCCGTATTTACATTTTTTCAAAATGCAGAGCCATAAAGCATCATCGTTTCTTTTGTCGATCCTCTTTATTTCTACATTTCCGATTTTTCCCTGATCATACATTACTGAAAGACAACCTATCGAACAACCACAAAGTTGACTGAGGTAGGAAATGCGTCCAGGGCTTCTTTTGAGCTTTTTTATTCTGTTTGAATTACTGTCAATAAGTTCGTAGTTATGGTATGAAAAAGATAGGTCATTCTTAGCCATAAATTCGACTTGTTTTTGAAGCTTATCACTCTTCCACATATCATCGGAATCTAAAAAAGCAATATATTTGCCCTTACTTTCTTTGATTGCCTTGTTTCTGGCAATAGAAGCCCCGCCTTTTTCGTTCAGGACATATATTTTGATTCGATTGTCCCTATCGGCATACTCACGTGCAATCTTAACCGAATTATCTGATGAAATGTCATCAACAATTAACAACTCCCAATTTTTATACGTCTGTTTTAAAACGCTATTTATTGTTTCTCCTATATACTTTTCAGAATTAAAGCAGGGCGTGATAATAGAAACTAGAGGATAAACTATACCACTGTTTTCACACATATCAATATATCCTTTCCAAAATTAAATGAAGACATATATTCAAGGTTCCATTTCATTTTTTCTGGTAACACCTTATTTATATATACCTCATCTATCGAATGCTTTTCATCCACATATTTTGTGATAATCTCATCTTCGTGTTTATATTTGATGCTAGCTAGTGAAGTTACACCTGCCGGAAGCAATAATGTTGCTTTCATTTCGTCTGTATACGCATCAACATATTTTTTAACCTCAGGTCTTGTTCCGACGAACGACATTTCTCCTTTTAGGATATTAAAAAGTTGAGGTATCTCATCTAATCTCGAATTTCTTATCTTTTTTCCAACTTTAGTTATTCTTGAATCATTTTTTGTAGTCACTAAAGACCCCTTCTTGTCAGCATCTACAATCATTGTTCTAAATTTGAATATCCTAAATGTTTTACCATATTGCGTTATTCTCTCTTGCCTATAGAATACTGGCCCATTTGAATCTAATTTGATCCATATTGAAATAAAAATAAACAAAGGGGATAACAAAATACAAAGAAGCAAAGAAGCTACGATATCGAACAATCTCTTTAGAATTAATTGAAACTTCTTGCTTTGAAAAATATCATAATATTTTTTAACTTCTTGATTTTGCATTTCTAAAGGAAGTTTAGAAAATTCCTTTATAAGCATGTATTTATTACCTCAATGAAATTATTGGCAACATATTCAACATCTTCATCTGATAATTTGGTATATAGAGGCAAAGTAATTTCATTTTTGTAGAAATCAAAAGAATTAGGATAATCTTTGATATCAAATCCCATATTCTTATAAGCTGTCATCATAGGAAGTGGCTTATAATGAACATTGCAGGCAATACCTCTTTTAGCCATTTCGATAATAATATCATTTCTTTTGTCTTCACTAACACCATCTATTCTTACGATATAAAGATGACCGCTGGATGTATGCATATCATCGTGATGATTTAAGTGTCTTATCGGCAGATTATTAAAAGCTTTATCATATTTAGCAATTATCTCTTGTCTTCTTTTTAGCATTTTCGGATATCTTTTCATTTGAGCTAAGCCGATCGCTCCCATAATATCTGTCATATTGCACTTATAATATGGGGCAACAATATCATATTCCCACGCACCTAACTGATTCTTATGCAAAGCGTCCTTTGTCTGCCCATGCAGCGATAACAATTGATATTGATGATATATTTCCTCATCATCAATTCCATTTATATGTCGCCATGTAACGGCTCCACCTTCAGCAGTAGTAAAGTTTTTAACCGCATGGAATGAGAAGCAGGAGAAATCGGCGGCCTCACCAGACATCTTGCCATTTCTTTTGGCTCCAAAAGAATGAGCTGTATCAGCCATAACAACAACCCTTCCAATAGCTTCTTGAATTTTATTTGCTGGTTTAAACAAATCTCTTTTGCTTTCTACCAAGTCGAAAATCCGATCATAATCACACATGATTCCAGCTATATCGACTGGTATAATCGCTTTCGTCTTTTCATTTATCAAATGTGCTACTTTGTCATAATCCATCTCTAAAGTGTCTTTTACAACATCTACCATTACTGGTGTGGCACCGACATGACAAATGACACTGGCACTGGCAGTATAAGTATAAGCTGGTACAATAACTTCATCTCCAGGACCAATTCCCAATACCCTTAAAGTCATTTCTGCACAAGCGGTTTGCGAGTTTAAACACACCGCTTTATTTGTATGACAAAAATCAGCTATTTCTTTTTCCAGTTCCTTAACTTTAGGACCAGTCGTTATCCATCCTGATAAAATAGCTTCTTTAACTTCGTTTACTTCTAATTCACTCATGTCTGGAGGTGAAAACGAAATATTTTTATGTTTCATGTTTACCCTTCTTTCTAAAAGCATATAAAAACAGGTAACTTTGGTACCTGTTAATAACTTTTTATCTAGTGATAATTACTTATTATCACTACTTACCTTACTGATAATCTCTAAACCAACTTCTGCCATAACGATCTGATTCAAGAAACTGATCTCGATCACAGCTTTTCTTTTATGCCTGTCGATCTTTCTTATCATGCCTTCTTTGCCCTCTAAAGGTCCTTCAGTGATCGTTATCTTGTCATCCACGATAAATCCATAAGACATATCGATCTTATGGTTATCTTTAGCAAACTCACTTATAAACTCTACTTCCTTATCTTCTATCGGATAAATTACTTTATCTTTTCTACCTAGCATCTTAGTTATTTCTGGAACTTTCTTAAGTTCTTGATATAATCTATCAATATCATCACTTATCATAAAGACATATCCTTTAAAAAGGATCTCTTCAATATCATGCCATTCCCCTTTATACTTCTTCTTTTTAATGATATACGGAATAAAACACTCTTCTAAAATATCACTGTCGATCATATCGATACACGATCTTTTAACTCTTTCTTCATGTCCAGTCAATACCTGAATAACATACCATTTTTCCATATAATCACATCCTTTAGGGTAGGCTTCGCCCACTCACAGCTTTCAAGTGAGCTTTAAAGTGATGACCATACTCTAACTAAAACGCGACAAAGCGACGATTTCAGATTCAAGTAATCCTTTAATCCTTAATGATGAGATCTAAGATCGTCGTCTTAAACTCATCACTGGAAGTATCCTTATTCAAGAGATCTCTTAATACATCTAATCTTTCATTAATAGCTTCTTTAGAGATCTTCATGATCTGATTCTCATAGATCAGATCATTTTTAGTCTTAGTAAATGTTTCCGAGTTGAGATGCAGCTCTTCAAACATCTTTTCACCCTTTCTAAGACCTATTTCGACAATATCGATATCTTTATAAGGTTCATACCCGCTCAATTTTATCATTTTTTCTGCCAAAGACAAAATCTTTACCGGTTTACCCATATCAAGTACAAATATCTCACCTTTATCAGCATAATAACCAGCCTGCAAAACAAGCTGGGCAGCTTCAGGAATAGTCATGAAATAACGGATGATATTGCGATCAGTGATCGTAACCGGCCCGCCTTCTTCGATCTGTCTTTTAAAGATCGGGATGACGCTGCCGTTTGATCCTAAGACATTGCCAAAGCGAACGGCTGCCATCTTAGTTACGCCATTGTCACCATAAGCCTGCAAGATCATTTCGGTCATACGTTTGGTAGCGCCCATGACATTAGTCGGATTGACGGCTTTATCAGTAGAGATCATGATAAAGCGTTTGACCTTGTTGGCGATGCAGGCATCAATAACGTTTTTAGTACCAAAGACATTATTCTTGATAGCCTCCATCGGCCTTGTTTCCATCAAAGGCACATGTTTATGGGCAGCAGCATGATAAACGATCTCTGCTCTTTCATTTTTCAGGATGCTGTCAATAGCTTTATAATCCCTGATACTGGCAATATAAGAGATGTAAACGATCGAAGGGTCCATTTCTTTATGTCTGACCATGTTGTTGAACTCCTGTTCAAGCATATATAGACCATTCTCGTTGATGTCGATCATGATGAGCCTTCCCGGCTTAAACTTTACGATCTGACGGCAAAGTTCCGAACCGATCGAACCGCCGGCCCCTGTTACCACAACGACTTTATCAGTGATGTATGATGAGATCTCACTTTGATCGAGTTTGATCTCGCCTCTTCCTAAAAGGTCTTCGATCCTGATCTTAGCAACCGGATTATAGTTTCTCTTGGCCGTACCATCAAGCACGACTTTCTCTTGATTCATGATCTCGATCTTTAGATTGATTTCATGACAGTTTTCAACTAATTTATTAAGATCTTCTTTAGCTAAACTTGGTATGGCAACAATAGCCACTTCGAGATCGTATTTGTCTTTTAATTCTTTAAGATCTTTTGATGTGCCTAATACATTAAGACCCATAACCACCTTATTGACTTTATTGTCATCCACAAAGCCAATGATCCGATAACCAAGGTTAGGATTTTGCTGGATCTCTCTTAAAAGCAAAGTTCCGCCATCACCTGCACCAATGATAACTGTCTTCTTGCCGTCGCTATAACCATGACTGCTGCGGCGGTATAAACGATAAACGCCCCTTAGCGCAAACATCATCACTGTCGAGATGACCATAGCGATCAATTCTATCGAAACATAGTATGTAGCTTTTTTAGAGAAGATATTGGTAATAAGTATCATGACAAGCGTAGCCAAAAGATTGGCTTCAGCTATTCTAATAACCTCATTGATACTGATATACTTCCAAAGACTGCGGTGGATCTTAAATAAGGCAAAACATAACCCATAGATCACAATGACCAAAACGCCCGATACAAGCAGGCGGTCTATGGTAATATCCCCAAAATAGAAACCTTTGAGATCGTTTTTTAAAAGAAAGGCCACAAGATACGAAAAAGCCACCACGACAAGATCACAGATCATCATGATCTGTTCGCGGTGTTTTCGATAAAAACGGTTAGCTAGTATAATTTCAATGACCTTTTTCACTAATCTCTCCCTCGAACATTCTACCATAAAACTCCCTGCTTTACTACACCATTAGCTACACTAATATTTATACATGTAATATACTACCCCCCCCCCCCGAGAGTATTGTCAATCCAACTTTACGATCTTCTAACAAGACTCTTTTATTTGTTTTACAAACATGGAACCATTCTTATATGGAATATCCGGGAATCCCGGATATTGAGTGAATAACTAATTGATCTTTATGTCATATAGAATCTTATCGCTCCCGGACAAAAGATCATCTAATGGTAATTTATTTATATTTCTTATTTCATGAAAAGCATCCAGATACCTAAAAATGATTTTTCAATACCTTTTAGGATATATTTTTATGACTTTTCAATATTACCGTCCATAATAAACATAAACTTTCAGACATAATAAAAAGACGGCCAGACCTTTTAAGATCCTCCGTCTTTATTAAATTAAGAATGTTTTCTGTTTTTAATATATATGATAATGCCGCCTGCTAAAGCTATACTGCCTAAAACATATAGAAGATGACCGCCATTTCCAATACCGGTTTCAGGAATGATGATCGGATCATTGTGATCAGGAAGAGTTTCTTCACACAAGATCTTAAATTCCATCGCCTTGCTGACAAGACCAAAGTAATTATCACTTTCATCAACTACAGCTCTTACATAATAAGTTCCTTCTTCACTTGGTACATTTAAACTGTATGGTCCTTCGGGTTTTGCGGCATATTCTAAATACACTTTTCCAAACATGGCTTCAGGAATCGTGATCTTTAGTGCCTCGCCTTTCTTTACATCTTCGATCTTCAGATCAGCCAGCCACTCGTTTTTAGCTTTAGAAATAAAGAAAGTTTTAGAAGCGATCGTTCCATAATGGTTGCGATCTTCAAGCTTAAAGACCACCAACTGATATTCGCCGACATCAAGCGGTTCATCTTTCATTAAAACATAGCGGCCTTTATCCTTTTTAAACCATTCAATGACAAGTGTATCATTTTCATCATGATCGATCATATCTTCCGTAACACTGATCTTTTGACCATCATAAGTTTTATCAAGATCAAGGTCTAAAGATAGATGCGACAAATCTCTTGCGATCATGAAAGTATGTGGCAAAGAAACAGCACTTAAATAGTTAGTGCCTTCTGCAAGATGAGCAGTCACCCGATAGATACCGGCATCACCTGGCGCATCAGCAATACTTTGCCAGCCATCTTTAGTCAAGATTTCAAAAGTATAAGTTACTTTGCCATCGCTGTCTGTAATCGTTTGGATATTATCTACTTTCTTGCCGTCATATTTCTTCGAGATCCCTCTTTTGATATATAGATCGGGAATTGCTTTAGTGATCTCTATCTTAAAGTCTTTTGTTGCACCGTTATAATAGTCATCTTCACCAACACTTACCTTTAAAAGATAGCTTCCGGCATCAATGCCATTACCTTCGATCGTATAAGCTGGTTTACTGGTCGAGCCGTTTACTTTGATATTCGGCACAAAGACCTTGCCGTCATAGACCTTGCTTAAAGGATCGACTTCGATCACACTTTCGCCTTTATAGGCCATGACTTTCAAATTGACATTGATATAAGCATTATCGCTTACATAATACTTATAGGTAACAGTGTTGCTTCCGATCTTGTAATCTTTAAAACTGTCATCTTCGATCGCAATACCCTTTAGTTCTTTGATTTTATCCAGATCAAGATCTTTTAAGACTTTCTGGTAGGGATATTCTTTGCCATAGACTATGATCTCAGGTGTGGTCGTTTGATCATAATAGAGATTTTTAATATTTCCGACATTCAGATAAGCTAGCGGGCAACCCCTTGTGTCAAGATAGCGCAAAGCTTTATTATTCAAAGTGTCAATACCGATCAAAGCACTGTTTCTGGCATTCAAATACTCTAAAGAAGGGCAGTTGCTTGGATCAAGATAACTGATAGCGGTATTAGAGATGTCTAAAGAGTTGAGGGCTTTAAATTCAGTGGCATCAAACTCGCTAAGCGAAGGGTTGCCGGATAAAGAAACATAAGACAAATTCTCGTTAGTACCGATCTTTAATTCTTTTAAGCCAAGGTTTGTCAAATGGATGCTTACAAGTGATGATTGAGCACTCAGATCAAGCGTTTCTATAGAACAGCCATCGATCATCATCGATCTCAATTTACTGTTAGTACTGACATCAAGCCTGCTGATATTCTTATCATCCATGATCACCAGATTCTCTAAAGATGGAAATTTACTCAGATCGATATCATTGATCTTTACGCTTTGCAAAGCCAGATCTTTTAAATTCGGATAAGAGCTTAAAGTCAAAGTTTCAAAACTGTTGCCGGTCAGATACAATTCTTCTAATTTCGTATTGGCGCTTAAATCAAGATCAACTATCTTTGTTCCATACAGTTCTAAAGATCTTAATTCCTTCAGATATTCAATGCCGCTAAGATCGCTGACTGCGACATTCCCGATCGATATCCTGACAGCACTCATGATCTCATCATCTTCTAAATAACCGTCTTTGTTTATATCAAAGTTATTTACTACATAATCTCTAAAAAGCGGATCATTAAAAGTAGTTTCATCTATGATCACCGCTTCTTCAGCTTTAATGCCAGATGGCATCAGCACCACCAGCATCAAACACAAACAAATCGTTAATATTCTTTTCATACATTTATCTCCCGTTTAAGCAAGAACTTAAACTACCCTCATTATATACCTTTAAAAATACTTCGCTTCGATAATGACTGAAACGATCTTTAAATTCTTCATCTTTATTATAATATTTATAAGACAAACCATAAAAAATCGTTATAATTTAATGGGAGTAATTCTACTATGATCAAAGATGGAAAAATTTATTTTGCAAAAAGCGGTAAAAAACTGGAAAACGAAATATACCTTTTACCTAAGATGGCTAACCGTCACGGTTTTATCGGCGGTGCTACCGGTACAGGTAAAACGATCACTTTAAAAGTGCTGGCTGAATCATTCTCAAGCTTAGGCGTACCGGTCTTTTTGGCCGATGTCAAAGGCGACCTTTCGGGAATGATCGAAAACGGTGAAGACAGCGATGATATGAAGGAGCGCAAGGAACGCTTTGGTTTGGGAAGTGATTTCGCTTATCAAAGTTTCCCGACAACTTTCTTTGATATCTATGGTCAAAACGGCATCCCTTTAAGAGTAACTACTTCAGAGATGGGTCCGCAGCTTTTAAGTATCATTTTAAATCTTAACCAAAATCAAAGCGACCTTTTAAAAGTAGCTTTCAAGATCGCCGATGATCAGAATCTCTTATTGACGGATACGAAGGATCTGAAGGCTTTATTAAACTATATCAGTGAAAACCGCAATGATTTTAAAAATGACTACGGCAATATCGCTCCGACTTCGATCGCAACGATTGTCAGAGCTATCGTCGCTTTAGAGTCAGAGGGCGGTGAAGAATTCTTTGGCGAGCCAGCCATAAATATCGCTGATTTCTTTGCGAATGATCCAAGCGGCAAAGGCATGATCAATATCTTAGACAGCAGCTCGCTTATCAATAAACCACGCTTATATTCTGCATTCATGCTTTATCTCTTGTCGGAACTCTTTGAAGTATTGCCAGAAGTCGGCGATCTTGATAAACCGAGGATCATCTTCTTCTTTGATGAAGCCCACTTGCTATTTGACAACGCTGATGAGGCTCTTATTGAAAAGATCGAACAGATGATCAAACTGATCAGATCTAAAGGTGTCGGCGTTTATTTCATCACGCAAACACCAAGCGATATTCCAGGCGGTGTCTTGGCACAGTTATCAACTAAGATCGAACATGCCCTGAGAGCTTTCACTCCTAAAGAAAGAAAAGCCTTAAAGGATGTAGCTGAATCATTCAGAGAAAATCCGGATATCGATACTTTAGAAACCTTGGAAAAGATGGGTATCGGTGAAGCCTTGGTATCAACGCTTGATGAAGAAGGTGTACCGACTGTTGTTGAAGATGCCTTTATCTTGCCGCCGCTATCTAAGATGGGCCATGGTGATAAAGCACTTATCGAACAAAACATCAAAACTTCCAATCTTTACTTAAAGTACAATACACCAAGCGATCCGGAATCAGCTTATGAATTCTTAAGCCGTCAAAATACGCTTAAAGAAGAAGCTATCGAACAAAGCAAAGAAGAAAAAGAGCTTAAGAAAGCTCATGATAAGGAAATGAAAGAAGTCACCAGAAGCATTAAATCAGTCGGTTCTACTGCTGCCGGTACGATCGGCAGAGAGATCGGCAATGCCCTTGGCGGTTCATTTGGCAAGTTCGGCAAAAAGCTCGGCGGAAATGTCGGAGCCAGCTTAGCCCGTAACCTCTTTGGTACTTTATTTAAAAAATAAATTTTAGACTAAAGGCTTAAGATTCACTTCCTAAGCCTTTTTTATTGTCTATTTAATGATATGTTTATCTTTCAGATACAAAATACAGCATAAAGAGGGATCGTCTTTATGTTGTTTTCAAAACCGAAGTTTTTTGCCGAGATCTTGATGGCGCAAGCAGGTTTATAGGTTTTGTGTTGAAATATGTAATACTTTTCTTTATTTTAACACTAATATACATGAATAATTTATAAATTATTACATCTACTTACACGAATAATTAAAATAAAAGTATCTTAATGCTTTTTGACTTAATATTCTCATGATTTAGTAAACAGGTCATGTGTCAATGAAAATACGGGCCAAAATGACCCGTATTTTTCAGTATTGATTTGTTTACTTTAACTATTCGTTTTTAGCTTTGATCTGCTCTACCGGTTTTTTAGTAAGACCCATAACGACAGCCGCAACCACCGTTCCAACGACGATAGCTACACAGAACCAGATCTTGTTGGTGACCATCGGTAAAGTGATGAATGAACCATGCGGTACCGGAGATTCAACACCAGTCAGACAAGCGATGACTGAACCGACGATACAGCCAAGGATATTGGCAGGTAAAACGTGTTTTAAATCAGCGATAGCGAATGGGATAGCACCTTCAGTAAGACCGAATACACCCATGATACCAGCCGATTTGGCAGCTGTTCTGTCAACATCTGTCCACTTGTTGCGGAAAACTACTGATGATAACCAGATAGCCATTGGCGGGATACCGACACAGACACGATACATACCATTAGGTGCATAGATACCTTCAGAAATAAGCGCAATAGTAAACATCGTAACTGTCTTAGTCAACGGACCACCCATATCGATCTCACAGATAGCGCCTAATACTACAGCGAATAAGATCTGGTTGGTTCCGTTAAGATCACCTAAGAATCCAACTAAGAAGTTTAATAGAGCTCCTAAAGGTAAAGCCAATACATAAATGTAAACGACACCGATAAGGAAAGTGGAAAGTAATGGAATGATCAGGATCGGCATAACTGATTTGATATAAGTAGGAACCTTCCAGCCCTTCATCCATTTTACGAAGTAACCGGCAATGATGCCTAATACCAAAGCACCTAAGAAACCTGATTTAACACCTGTTTCACCAACAGTATTATTAGCGATATAACCTAAGATGAAACCTGGGGTAAGACCTGGACGTCCGGCAATCGAGTAAGCGATATAAGCGCCCATGACCGGAACCATCATGAATAGACCAGCCTGACCAATGATCTTGACATTAGCCATGAAGTCATTGGCTACTACCATACCGCTATCGGTTGCAGTACCACCAAGTAATGAGATTGCGAAGCTGATACCACCAGCTACGACCAAAGGCATCATGTATGAACAACCAGTCAACAGAGCCTTTTGGATGTTTTTGAGTTCTTGTTTAAGATTCATAATTATCCCCTTTCAATCTTTATTTAAGGCCGTAGAACTCTAAAGCCTTATCAACTACTCTGTCAGGATGAGAGATGCATTCATCGACATCGCCATAGAAGACTTTTTTGTCGTCAAATCTTTCCTGATTTTCAATTTGAATACTTACACAAAGAATGATCATGTCAGCACGATCTACTTCTTCCTGTTCAAGTTCGTTTTCAACACCGATCGAACCCTGTGTTTCGACCTTATACTCATAACCTCTTTTAGCTAATTCTTTTTCTAAAGATTCCTGAGCCATATAAGTGTGGGCAATGCCAGTCGGGCATGCTGTAATTCCTACAACGTACATTATTTTCCTCCTTTGATTCCGTCGTTTATCACATTCAGATAATTGTATGCTTCATCAGCATCCTTACAATTCAACAGATCGCTTCTAAACTTTTCATCGATCAAATGGCGGCTGATCTGTGATATGAATTTAAGATGAGTAACGTTCTTTTCTTTTTCCGGTACTCCGATCATAAAGATCAGTTTAACTTCCTTGGCATCATCGCCCTTCCCCCATAAGATCGGCACATCAGTTTTCAAAAAAGCGATGAAAGCCTCATTTACGGCATCAGACATGCCATGCGGGATAGCGACATCAAAGCCTACAGCTGTTGAGAACTCCTCTTCTCTTTTATAAACAGCCTGCAGATAAGTTTCTTCATCAGACAAAAGTCCCAGTTTATTGACGGCATCAGCCATATATCTAAGACATTCGTCCTGACTCTTTAGATCGTTTTTAAAAAATACTAACTCTCTTTTAATCATTTTGATCCTTCTTAATAAACTCTAAAAATTCTTCTTTGCCGATGCCTTGACGCATCAGCTCTTTAAACCGCTCAGAATGCATCAGGTTATAGATGTCATCCAAGATCTTCTTGGAACTTTGCAAGTCATCATAATGGATGTTGAAGAAGATGACGATGCTTACCTGATGTTTGTTCCAATGCAGCGGCTTTTTCAAAAGTACGACACAAAGCTTGGTCTTTTCTACATATTTGATATCACCATGCGGCAAAGCGAAACCATAGATATTGTCCGTCGAAGAGATCATCTCTCTTCTTAAAAGGGAATCGAAATAGTCCCTGGTCACGACGCCTTCATCATAAAGTTTGATGCAAACTCTTTTGATCAGATCTTCTTTAGCGATATCGCTCATCTCAAAAACGAGATCTTTATCGACAAACCTGGCCAGATGTTCATATTCATGCAAATATTCATGATTGTTGAAGATCAGGTTTTGATAGAAGTTGTAGATATTGCGGATATCATCTTTAGAAATGATCGGTGATATCTTGATAACGGGTTTATCGATGCCGTTGATATCGATCGTTGATATTACAAAATCAATGGAATCCAGTCTTACTTTATCCACCCGATCGATCGAGATCGTTTCGATAAAGTTGTATGCCGGAAGCAGTTCTCTGATCTGACTTAAGATCAGATTGGAAGTAACTGCGCCATGCGGGCATACCAGCAGAATGTTTTTGGTCTTCTTTTGTCTTTCAATGATGTTTTGGATATGGATCAGCAAATAACCGATCTCATCATCAGTGATCTTGATGTCTAAACTGCTGTTTTCCGTTTCAAAGACAACAGACAATACATTAAAGAGTACACCGAATTCTGATTTGATATTCTCTAAAAGACTGTTGGTAATGATGATGTCATTTCTTAAACGATAGACCATGGCATTCATGTGAATGAGCAGATTTTTGACAAGTTCATCTTCTTCATCCAGTCTGATGCCGATGATCTTTTCCAGTCTTCCAAGAATACATCTGAATACTTGCAGATCCTTGCTTTCGATCTTATCAAAGTTGGATATCTGGATCCTATCAGCTCTTAAATAGCTGGATACGAAGTTGATATCGCCAAGTTCAAAGTTTAAGTTCAAGCGATGCGAGATCGTTTCCAGAAACTGTTTGCTCAAAAGAGCGTCAGCCATCATCTTGATACGGTCATAATCGAGCAGATTATCGTTATTTTCCACATGATGTCCGCCCTTGACTCTTGATGAGAGCGTTATTAAGACATTGCAGATATGTTCGATATAGTGCTCGGCGATATTAAGTTCCAAAGCATCGATATAGCCTCGAACGATCTGATGGACTTCATTTACGATATTCTCATCATAAATGCTGGCAATATATTTCTCTTTATCATCAAGCGACAATTCTGAAGTTATGATGCCGTTTAAATAGATGATTGCTCTTAAAAGATCTGATTCGCTCTTCTTATCGACATAGATCTGATTGCGTGATATGGCGATCCGGACTTCGTTGCAGTTGATCAGAATGTTGTTGAGATAAGAGATATCATTTCTGATCGAACTCTCTGAAACATAAAACTCGATCGCAAAATCGACCATGTCGATCGTCTTGCCTTTGATAAGCAAACGGTTGATGAGTTCAAAACGTCTGGAACTTAAAGAATACTCATCGTTTGCTTCACTGATGACGACTTCTTCTTTAAATTCATCATTGCGGGTGATCATAATACCTTTGGAGGGGATACGTTTGATCGATAACCCGTAGCGTTTGATCTCATCTTCCAAATCATCCAAATAAGAATAGATACTTCTTTTAGACATGCCTAAAACATTGGCATATTCACTTACCGTAACGATGCCGTTTTGTTTTAAAAGCAGTTCTAACAGTTTTCTTTTCTTATTTGTTTGCATAATTTACATTCTTGCTTCAAATTCTTTGATCGAATTGACTAATCCTTCCATGTTCATGTTTTCAACATCTTCTTTTTTGAATAATCCCCAGCATGTTCCGACATACTTGTAACCGCCGTCAAAGTGTTCTTTGACATTAGTGGCATTTACACCGCCGACAGCCATTAAAGGAATATCGCCTAAAGGCTCCATGGCTTTTTTGGCATAACCCTTAGATAATTCATTGGCCGGGAAAACCTTTATTATATCAGCTCCGTAAGAATATTGAGTAAAGATCTCGCTGGGAGTAAAGGCAGCCGGTATGGCGATCACATTATGATCATGGCAGTAGTCGATCATCTCTTTGGTATAGCCGCAAGGAGATAATACAAATTCAATGCCGCAATCAATAACCTTTTTCAATTCGTCGAAAGTCTTGACGGTGCCAGCACCGATCGATAAACGGTCTTTGAATTCCTTGGCGATCTTTTCGATCGTTTCATAGGCATTAGGCGTATTCAAAGTGATCTCAACATTTTTGATCTTCTCACTTTGACAAAGCGCTTCGCATACACATCTGACTTTTTCATAAGAGAATCCACGAAGGATAGTTGTAACAGTACCTTTCATTATCTTTTCTCCTTTCACAAGTCCATGTTAGCATTTTCACAAAGTAGATTTTTTCATAGTTGTGCAAGATGATTGTTGCAAATCATTCTACTTCTTTTAAAACTTTATTCAAAAAGTCATAAGCATAGTTTTCAAGATCCCAGGCTTTATCTTTATCTTTCTCTCTGATCTCTAAAGATACTTCTACATCATGATCAATATATTTTTTAGCCTGTTTTAAGATCGCAACAGCAACTTCTTCATTCATAAAACCGCCTTCAAAAGCCATGTGGTTGTCACCGTATAACGGATCATTTTTATCCAAGACAGCATTGGCAAAGTGGATCTTGTAGATATAAGGAGCAAGCTTAGCGATCGTTTCTTCAAAATCATCTTCATTCAAAGCGACATGCGCACTGTCGAAGGTGATGATGTAGTTACGATGATCATAACCCAAAGCTTCTAAACGTCTTACCATCCTTAAGGTCAGATCCAAACTGCCGATGACATTGCATTTATGGGCATACTGATCTAAAGGTTCAATAGCCAGTTTTGTCTTGTAACCCTTTTTTAAAACATATTCAAAGAGTTCACAAAGCGATGATACAAACATATCCAAACCCCAAAGGGTATTAGGACTATCAGCCTTCCCAGAAGCAATACCTAAATAATCAAGATCGACAAGATTTCCTAAATCCAGCATTTCTTTAGTATATTCAATAGCCTTATGTCGGCTTTCTTCATTTACCGAAGACAAAGAAAGACCCATCCTTGAAAGATCACCGGTGACATAAGCTTCTAAACTGACATTTGGTTTTTTGATCTCATTATAATACTCGATCAGCGATTCATCTTTTAAAACCCTTGTTTCAATAGCTTCATAGCGCTTTTCAGCGAAAAGTCTTTGATAGACTACTTTCAAATCTTTTGGATCTTTGCTTAAAGGATCCAGAATATTCGATACGATTATCCCTTTTTTAAATCTGCTCATTTCAATTCTCCTTGTATCTAAATTTTATCATCTGGCTAAAAGAATAATTATAGTGCTTATGCAACAATATGTTGCAAATATGCTGAAGAAAGAAGAAGGTTTCTTTCGTTTATTGCAAGTTTATCTGATCTTTAGGATATTTTATAAAGAACTTATGAAAAACGATTGTTGCAAAAGTATAGTTTGCTTATAGTCTTTTTTGATACGATAATTTTGGTATGAATATTAAAGATATCAAGCTGGTCGTTTCTGATCTTGATGGTACTTTTTTAAGATCAGACAAAACCGTTTCCAAAGCCAATCGGGAAACACTAAAAAAGTTAAAAGAATTTAATATCCCTTTTGCTATAGCCAGCGGCCGTCCTTTAAAAGCCATCACTTTTAATATCAAGAATTGGCAGATCGAAGATGATGTCCGCTATATCATCTATGGCAACGGCTATGGTCTATACGATTTAAAGGAAAACAAAGATCACACCAGTTATCCGATGCTTAAAAAGTGGAACATGCTGATCTTGAAGGATGCTTTATCGCTTGGTTTAAATGCTGTTGATTACGGCGGCGACCATATCGAAGCTTTAAAAGAAGATACAGTAACTAAAAGAGTAGAAACTTATAACGGCTATAAGACTGAATTTGTCAAAGAAGATTATTTTTATAAAGATTTCTTTAAATTTATGATCTCCGGCAGCAAAGAAAAACTTGATGATTTTGAAAGATATTATCTTCCAAAATATCAAGATATGCCGTTTCATGGTTACCGCAGCAATATCGACATCATTGAGTTCAATGATAAAAGAGTGTCCAAATACAGTATGCTTGAAAACCTGTGTCAGATATTATCGATAAGTACAGATGAAGTCTTGGGATTTGGTGATGGCAACAATGATATAGAACTTTTAAAAAGATTAAAATACGGAGTAGCCATGAAAAATGCCAGTGATCTGCTTAAAAAACAGGTCAAATTTATCTCTAAGAGTAATGATGATGACGGTTTCAGTGATTTTATAGGGAGGTTAATAGATGGAAAAGAGAATATTGAAAGAATATGACAGAGCTTATGCAACCACTTATCTAAAGCTGCATGATAAACACTTTGTCATCTATGCATCTGAGGCAAGGCCAAACGAAAAAGGCTTGGCTTTAGCTTATGACATCGATGATCTTGATCATCCGCTGACAGTTTGGGATGATGTGGGAGGATGCATGGGCTTTGTGAAAGACCCTTTAGACCAGGATTCTTTTTACGCTATCCAGGAATTTTATTTAAAAGAAGTTCCATCCAAAGCGAAAGTGGTACATGTTACTTACAAAGACGGCAGATTCATTGTCAAAGATTTTATCAAAATGCCTCTTGTCCATCGGATCGGTATTTTAAGTGATGACGACAAACATTATCTGGTCATGGCTACGGTAGCCAAATACAAAGAAAATAAAGATGACTGGTCTAAAAGCGGGCAAGTCTATGCTTATGATCTGAGTGATCCATCAAAGCCAGTATTGCTTAAAGATGGTTTATTTAGAAATCATGGCTTCTTTGCAAAGGATAATGTCATCTATTTAGGAAGTGATAACGGTCTATACTCTTTAAAGATCGTTGATCATGAATTTGTCTTTACCAAACTGATAGATGAAGCCTGCGGCGAAGTTGCAATCAATGATATCGATAATGACGGCAAAGATGAAATACTGATCATTGAAAAGATGCATGGCGATAAAATATCCTTATATAAAGACGGAAAGAAAGTCTTAACGTTTGATGACGGCATTCAATTCGCACACGCCTTAAGCGATGCCACGATCAATGGCCAGCCTGTCTTCTTATGCGGAGTAAGGCAAGGCGAAGGCGAGATCTTTACTATCAGTTATCAAGATGGCGAATATAAAAAAGAAGTCATCGATACTGCTGTCGGCCCTGCCAATCTTTGCAGTTTTGATCATGACGGCAAAACTTATATCGCAGCTGCCAATCACACTAAAGGCGAGTTTGCCTTATACACATTGTAGATATAAACAAATAAAATCTTCTCATAAAACAAAACCGACTTAAAGTTCAGCCTTTAAATCGGTTTTTCTTTAATATGTAATTACTAGATATTATTTTAAAGTATCTTTAACTACTTCTACGACATGTTCAGCAGAGATGCCGTATTTGTTAAGCACATCTTTAGCTTTGCCGCTTTCACCGAAAGTATCATTGATGCCGATCGGAACGACCTTCAGCGGTTTAGTTCTTGAAGTAAGTTCAACGATCGTGCTGTATAAACCGCCGATAACGCTGTGTTCTTCTAAAGCGAAGACAGTGTCAAAATCTTTAGTTATATTGAGGACACCTTCTTCATCAAGCGGTTTTAAGCAGGAAACATTGACCACTGTAGCATCGATGCCCTCTTTTGCCAATTCTTCTGCCGCCTTTAAAGCTTCCTGTACCATAAGACCCATCGCAAATAAAGCCGTCTTGTTTCCTTTTCTTAAAGTTCTAACTTTACCTACTTCAAAAGTAGTATTTTCATCAAAGACATCTTCTACTTTTCCTCTGCCCAGTCTTACATAACATGGTCCGTAAGTATCGGCAACATGTTTGATAATGGCCTTGGTTTCATATTGATCGCATGGTACATATACACGCATGTTCGGTAAAGAACGCATGATCGCAACATCTTCGACCGATTGATGAGATGCGCCATCTTCACCAACACTAAGGCCGGCATGTGTAGCACATACTTTAACATTCAGATTAGGATAACAAATGGAATTTCTGATTATTTCAAAAGCTCTGCCGGTCGCAAATACCGCAAACGATGAAGCAAATGCCACTTTACCGCTGGCGGCAAGACCGGCTGCCATGCCCATCATATTGCATTCGGCGATTCCGGCATTGAAATGTCTTTCCGGACATACTTTCTTAGCCTCGATCGTTTTAGTCGATTTAGTCAAATCAGCATCAAGCACTACGACATTTTCATTTTCTTTAACTAATTCAGCCAGAGCTTGTCCATAAGCGTTTCTAGTTTCCTGAGCCATTATTTGACCTCCTTTAGATCATTCATTGCGATCTCGTATTGTTCAGCATTAGGTGCGCTGCCATGCCATGCATAATTATTTTCCATAAATGATACGCCTTTACCTTTGATAGTATGAGCTATGATGACTGTCGGTCTTTCATGTTCATTATGGAAGCATTCAAAAGCTTTGGCGATGGAATTAAAGTCATGACCGTCACATTCTGTCACATTGAAACCGAAAGCTTCAAACTTTTCTTTATGCGGAGTCGGATTCATGACATCTTCAATATTGCCATCGATCTGTAAATGGTTAAGATCGAGGATCAGGCAAAGATTATCTAAATGATAATGATGAGCTGCCATCATTGCTTCATAGATGATGCCTTCTTCACTTTCACCATCACCCATCAAAGCATAAACACGATGATCATTCTTATCAAGCTTGTTGGCTAAAGCCATACCTACAGCCACGCTGGTTCCCTGTCCTAAAGAACCGGTGGACATATCGACACCATCAACTTCATTCATATTCGGATGACCCTGCAGATTAGAGTTTACCTGTCTAAACGTATGCAGATCTTCATGCAGCAGACCTTTTTCATCTAATACTGCATAAAGAAGCGGTGAAACATGACCTTTAGATAAAACAAAGCGGTCACGGTCAATACTTTTGACATTGTTTTCACTAATATCCATCTCTTCAAAATACAGATAAGTAACGATGTCAGCAGCACCTAAAGAACCGCCCGGATGTCCGCTTTGAGCGGTATAGACCATATCGACGATCTTTTTTCTGACACTGTTGGCGTGTTTTTTTAATTCTAGTTCCTCCATAAATTCTCCCTTCACTTTCTTATATTATATACTATCTCTTGAATATATATTATATAATTTAGTCATGAAAACATTAGTAATATCCGATATTCACGGCGCTAAAGACAGCGCCCTCAAAGTAAAAGAACTCATGGAAAGATCATCTTTTGATAAGATCTTCTGTCTTGGTGACATCAATTATCACGGTCCCCGCAATCCTTTGCCTCATTCTTATGAACCTAAAGAAGTCATTCCGATCCTAAACAGTTTCAAAGATAAGATCATCGCTGTCAAAGGAAACTGTGACGCCGATGTCGATGATATGATGTATGATTTTGACTTAAAAGAATACTTAAAGACGATACCCTTTAATGATCAAAAGATCTTTTTAAGCCATGGCCATGTATATAATGAAGATAATCTTCCTGCTTTAAAAAAGGGCGACATCTTTATGTACGGCCACACCCATATACCGGTAATTAAATTTGAAAACGGCTATTATATCTTTAACCCCGGTTCCCTGACGCTTCCCAAAGGAGGTCATGAAAGAACCTATGGCGTATTGGATGATAATGGTCTTTATATCTATACGATAGATGACAGGCTTTACATGGAGTGCCATTTTAAAAGCGATGATCGTTAGTCATCGCTTTCATCGGCTTTCTTGATCAGTTTTTTGCACTTTCTTTCAAATTCCTGTCTTTCCATCATGACCACTGCATCACAGCCAAGACACTTGATTTTGATGTCTGCCCCCACCCTGATGATCCGCCAATAGTGGCTTTTTTTGCAAGGGTGGTCTTTTTTCATCTGTACGATGTCATTCAATCCGTAATTTTCAATCATAATTTATCCTCATAAGCTTTTAAAGTATTGAGCATCAGACTGGCGATCGTCATCGGTCCGACCCCTTTGGGAACAGGAGTGATGAGCGAAGCGATGCCCTTGACTTCTTCAAAATCCACATCACCGCACAGTTTGCCATCAACTCTATTTACACCCACATCAATGACGACAGCTCCCTTTTTAACATAATCAGAAGTTATAAATTTGGCTTTGCCGATGGCTACGATCAGAATATCAGCTTTTTGACAAATACTTTTAAGATCTTCACTCTTAGAATGACAGATCGTAACCGTAGCATTTTCATCAAGTAACATCTTAGCCACTGGCAAACCGACTAACTGGCTTCTTCCGATCACTACCGCATTTTTAGAGGCTATTTTTACCCCGCTTCTTTTTAAGATCTCCATGATACCTAAAGGTGTGCAAGGTCTGAATCCGTCTTCTTTGATAAAAAGTTTGCCTTTATTATCAACACTTAGACCATCGACATCTTTTTGCGGACTGATCTTGCTTAAAGCGGATCTTTCATTTAATCCTTCAGGCAAAGGCAGCTGCAGCAAGATACCATCGACCGTTTCATCCTGATCGGCTTTTAAGATAATGTCTTCAAGATCATCTTGTGAAATATCCTTAGATAAATGCACGACCTCACAATCGATCAAAGATACTTCACAGGCTTTGACTTTCCCTTTGACATAAGAAAGGCTGGCTGGATTATCGCCAACCAGAATTACTTTCAGTTTAGGTTTTCTTAAACCTTTATCCAGATATCCGCTCACTTTTAAAGCTATCTCTTCCTTGATGCTTTTAGCTATTTCACTTCCATAAACTACCATGATCACTTCTCGCTATCTAATATTATCGTTACCGGTCCATCATTGAGGAGTTCAATCTCCATGTGGGCTCCAAATATGCCTTTTTCTACTTTAAAACCTTTAGCTTTTAAAAGGTCATTGAAATATTCATAAAATTCACTCGCTGCCTTTGGCTCTTTAGCCTCAGTAAAGCTGGGCCGGTTGCCTTTCTTGCAGTCACCGTATAAAGTAAACTGTGAGATCGATAAGATCCCACCGTCAACTTTCTTCAGATCAAGATTCATCTTGCCTTCATCATCTTCAAATATCCTGAGTTTGCTGACCTTATCAGCCATCTTTTCTACGATGTCTAATGTATCGCTTTCTTTGATGCCAACTAAGATCATAAAACCACTCTCGATCTGGCCGGTAATCTTCTCATCAACCGTACACTTGGCTCTTTTAACTCTTTGAATTACTAATCTCATACATCAATCATACTATAAAATCCCTTCAAAAACATGCTAAAATAAAAGTATGAGAGAACCTTTGGCATTCAGACTTAAGCCCGAACATTTAGAAGACATCATCGGCCAGAAACACCTGGTCGGAAAAGATGGCATCATTCGCAAGTGCATTGAAAACAATTCACTTTTTTCAATGATCTTTTTTGGTCCGCCAGGAGTCGGCAAGACTTCTTTGGCCAAAGTCATTGCCAACGAGATGCACTTGCCTTATCGGGAATTTAATGCCACCGTCGGCAACAAGAAAGATCTCGATGCGATCTTTTTGGAAGCTAAACTCTCCGGCAGTCTGGTCTTGATCTGCGATGAAGTCCACCGTTTAAATAAAGACAAGCAGGACCTTTTGTTGCCGCATGTCGAAAACGGCAGCATCATTCTGATCGGTGCCACTACTGCCAATCCATATCATTCCATCAATCCGGCCATCCGTTCCCGCTGTCATCTTTTTGAATTATATCCTTTAGATCATGACGATATTAAAGAGGCTATCTTAAAAGCACTTAAAAATCCCAAAGGTCTAAATGATGAATATGCCATCGATGAAGATGCCATAGATAAGATCGTCGATACTGTCAACGGCGACATCCGTTTTGCGCTTAACATCTTAGAGATCGCCGCTCTTTCTTCTAAAGACAAACACATCAGCAAAGAAAGTGTTTTAGAATACTGCAAATTTGCCAATAACCGCTCTTTTGGCAGTGATGACGGCCATTATAATCTTTTGAGCGCTTTTCAAAAAAGCATCCGGGGCAGCGATGTCAATGCGGCACTCTATTATTTAGCTCTTTTAGCCCAAAGCGGTGATCTTGAATCGATCATCCGCCGCCTTTTAGTCATCGCTTACGAAGATATCGGTTTAGCCAACCCGCAGCTTTGCGCCCGCACGATAAGTGCTTGTGATGCTGCTGAACATGTCGGTTTCCCAGAAGCTATCATCCCCCTTGGAACTCACATCATTGATCTTTGCCTGGCGCCTAAATCAAGGACCGGTGCTGACAGTGCTCATAGAGCACAGGCTTTAGTAAATGAAAAGACTTATGAAATGCCCGCTTATCTGCACTTGACTCCGGTTGGTGTCAAAGTAAAATATGATTATGACAACTATGATGATTTCCACAAGATCCAATATCTGCCTGATGCGATCAAAGACATTGAATTCGTCAGTTTCAATCATAATAAATACGAAGAGATGCTGAAGCATAACTACGAAGAATTAAAAAAGACCAAGCGCTCTAATGACCTTGGCAAAATATATAAGAAATGACCGCTAGGCAAAAAGATAGCGGTCATTTAAAGCTGATATTCAGTTTTATTAGTGATAAAGTCGCTTAAGAAATATAATGAACCGCAAATAACGATACACTCATATTTATCTTTTAAAGAATTCAAAGCTGTCATAAGATCATCATAATACTCAAGACCGTTATCCTTAGCCGCCTTTCGATGATCGAAGACTTCTTTATGATCAAAAGTAGTCAGATAGATATCGCCGGCTCCTTTTAATTCACTTAGCATACTTTGATAATCTTTTCTTTTTAGAGCGCTGTAAATGATCGCTTTAGACTTCTTTATATTAGCCAGACTGTCTTTTAAAGCTTTAGCTCCTTCTAAATTATGTGCTCCATCAATGATGATCAAAGGATCATGGGCCACGACTTCAAAACGTCCCGACCACTCGCTTTTGTATAATCCTTCTTTGATCTTGGCAAGATCATAATGTATAAGACCATGATCACTCAAGATCTTCACAGCTTCCAAAGCCAAAGCGCTGTTATGCAGCTGATAGTCCGCCAAACTTTTTAAGTGATAGATCTCATCTTTATATTTCAAACATCCTGCCGCCATTTTCTGATAAGTGCCCAGCGTATGATATTCGGCATGATGTCTATCAGCCTCGCTTTTGATGATCTTTAAAAGTTCAGGTGCGATCCTTCCAGCCAAGACGATCGAATCATCTTTGATGATGCCGCATTTTTCATAAGTTATCTTTTCTAAGGTATCGCCTAACTCTTTCATGTGATCATGCCCGATAGTTACGATGATGCTTAAAAGGGGATGATCGACTACATTGGTCGAATCAAGCCGGCCGCCCATGCCGACTTCCGTGATCACAAAATCGACCTGCTCTTTTTTAAAATATTCGCACATGATAATATAATCCATCTCAAACATGCTGAGATGATGTTCATTAAAAAAGGCATAGTATTTATTTAAAATATCTAAAAAACTCTTTGGATCGATATTATCATTATTGATCCTGATCCTATCTAAATGAGTGCGGTAATGAGGCGAAGTCAGTGTTCCGACTTTATAGCCCAGACTCTTTAAGATATTCATGATGTAGCAGGTAAAAGAACCTTTGCCGTTCGTGCCGCCCACATGAATGAGCTTAAAATCATTCTGAGGATCACCCAGCATTCTCATCACTTCTTTAAATTCCTCAAAAGAAGCGTGTTCCCGCCTTTTTTGCATGATCCAGTTTAAGCCGTCATCAATATTTGTAAATTTCATTACTACATTATATCATCATCTTATATAATATAATCATGCGAATGATCGGCAATGATTGGGACGAAGTCCTAAAAGATGAGTTTGAAAGCGAATGGTATCAAAAGTTAAGAGCGTTCTTAGACTATGAATACTCGCACTATACCATTTATCCTAAAGCCAAAGACTTATATAATGCTTTAAGATATACAAGTTATGAAGATACCAAGGTCGTGATTATCGGCCAGGATCCTTATCATGAACCAAATCAGGCTCACGGGCTATGTTTTTCAGTTTTGAAAGGCAATAAGATCCCGCCTTCTTTACTCAATATCTATAAAGAATTATATGATGATCTAAAGATCCCGATGGCTAACCATGGCGAACTTGTCAAATGGGCCAAACAGGGAGTGCTTTTACTCAACAGTGTGATGACCGTCAGAGAACATGCCGCCAACTCTCATAAAGACAAAGGCTGGGAAAGACTTACTGATGCGATCATAGTTAAACTGAATGAAAAGAAAACGCCTGTCGTTTATCTATTGTGGGGGGCCAATGCCCGAAACAAGAAAAAACTGATCACCAATCCTGAACATCTGATCTTAGAAAGCGCCCACCCCAGCCCGCTTAGTGCCTATAATGGTTTTTTTGGCAACCGTCATTTCTCTAAGACCAACAACTTCTTAATAGAACATGGTCTTAAACCGATCGATTGGAGGATAGAATAATGTTGACTAAAGAGATGAACTTAAAATATATGCTTGATTTCAAGCCTAATGATGAAGACATGGCCATGCTTGATCTTGATGTGGTAACTTATTTAAAAGTTTCACTCGTATCTATCGATAAAGAGATCAATTATAACTTCATCAGATTCTTCTTTGATAAAGAAAAAATGACCGAATTAAATCTCTATTTTAAAGACTTGAATAAAACAGTCTTCTATGATTTTACTTATGCCAAAGATGAAGACACCAGAGTCATTACTATCTTTGAACTATATTCTTTAAAGACTTTAAGTGACACCGAGAGTTATATCGAAGAGATCTTGAATGAATATACTCATGATGCCGAAGTCATCATCGACATCTATTCTCACGATAACCATGAACACCGTATCTCTAATCTGGACGGCGTAGTTAAAAACGATCATTTAAAGTAAAGACAGGCTCAAATCATAGTTTTGCTATTTCATGAGTGCTGTTTTGTAAAATCAGTTAATTATACATATTTTAATAATATGCATTATATTTATGCGTATAATATGTTATTATATTTGTGCAAGAAGGAAGTTATATGCCAATGACGGCTAAGGATATGGAAAAACTTATCCTTGCTGATGAGTGGATCTTCGTTAAACAAAAAGGGTCCCATAGACAATATGTACATCCTGTCAAGAATGGTAAAGTTACAATACTTTCATTCTAAAGATTTGCCAAAAGGTACTGAATTGAGCATTCTAAAGCAAGCAGGGCTTAAATAAGAGCCTTGCCTTCATAGCTTAACTGTTTGGAGGTGTTTTCATGTTATCAAGTTATCCGGCGATTTTTTACAAAGAAAAAGACGGAACTTATTCTGTTTCTTTCCCTGATTTGAATTATCTTGCTACGCAAGGCAATGATTTTAATGATGCTTACGCAATGGCTATCGATTGCCTGGCCGGTTATCTTCATTCGCTAAAATATGATGATAACGCTGCTTATCCAGCCCCTTCTAATATCAAAGATATAGATCCTATAGCCTATGCTGAGGAATTAGATTATGATGACTATCAAGATTATATCGTCAATATGGTTGCGGTTGATGTTGAAGAATATGCTAAAACGCATTTTAACAGATCTATTAGAAAATCTATAACCATTCCTGAATGGTTGAATGATTTAGCTACTCAAAAAGGCATAAACTTTTCTAAAACTTTGCAGGAAGCTTTAAAAACCAAACTGGGATTAAATAAATAACCGTTTATATCTTTTTTCATTACTGTCATCTAAAGCTATATCTGATCTCTTTCTGATATGGCTTTTTAATTGACCTGGAAATATATTCATGTCTTATGCATTTAAAATGAATCTTTTATCACATGCAAATTGAAAACGGCCTTTAAGCCGCTTATCAGACATAGGAATGTTCGATCTGGATTATTGCGAAATAGCTTTGATCAAGAGCTTTTATTTTAGACTCGATCGCTTTTTTGACAGCTTCATGATCAGACTTGTCATCAGCTGGCAGCACTACGTCAAAGATGATGTTGGTATGAGTGGGACCGCTGACCATCCTAAAATCATGAATGGTATATTTATCATTAATCTCCTTGACGATCTTGCTGACCTTTTCTTTTAATTCAATGATCTTTTTGTTATCAACTTCGATCGGATCCATGTGGATAGTCGTAAGTATTCCATATTTATTCAAAATATCTCTTTCGATAAGATCGATCTGATCATGGATCTTCATGATGTCATCTTTAGAATCTACTTCTACATGCAGACTTAAATATCTTCTGCCCGGTCCATAATCGTGCATCATCAGATCATGTACTCCTTTAGTCACTTCATAACTTTTGACATATTTGACAAGTTCATCAACCAGTTCTTTATCAGGAGCCATGCCTAAAAGCGGGTCCATCGTTGACTTGAAGATCTCAATTCCGGATTTGATGACTAATATCGAAACGAGAAGTCCGATATAACCGTCAAGCGAGAAATCACTGAATAAGACAAACACGAGTGAGATCAAAGTCGCACCAGTCGATAAGACATCGTTCAAACTGTCTTGGCCAGCCGCTTCTAAAGCCGATGAATCGATCTTTTTAGCACAATACTTGTTGAAAAAAGCCATCCAAAGTTTTATAAAGATCGCTACGACTAGAACGATCAGAGCACTCAAGGAAAAACTGATCTTTTCAGGATCGATGATCTTGCCTACAGCTTCTTTTAATGAAGATATCCCCATAAATAAGATCAAAAAGGCAATGATCATTCCCACGATATATTCAATGCGGCCATGACCGTAAGGATGTTCGCTGTCAGGATGTTTGGAAGCCATCTTAAAACCGAAAAGCGTAGCCAGATTGGAACCCATATCCGAAAGGTTATTAAAACCGTCGGCACTGATCGCCACGCTGCCGGTAACATAGCCGAAAAACAACTTGAATATGACCATGATGGCATTTAAGATGATCGATAAGACACTTGAAAGAGTACCATAGCTCTCTCTTACTTTAGGATCATCGGTAGTTTCATAGTTTTTGACAAAACGTTTTATAAGTAAATCAAACATACTAAGATATTATAACCGATTATAAGACAAATGCTTAAATAATCTTCAGATTTTCGCTCTTACAAGCGGCATACTCATGCAACGTGGTCCGCCTCTTCCTCTTGAAAGTTCACTGCTTGGTATCTCTATGACTTCAATGCCTCGCTTTTTAAACAGTTCATTGGTCACATAATTGCGTTCATAAACGACGATGACACCCGGTCTGATGCATAAAGTATTGGCTCCGTCATTCCATTGTTCACGCTCAGAAGCGATACGGTCATCCCCGCCGCACCTGATCAGCTCAACAGAGGGAACCTTTAAGACTTTAGCCAGGATCTTGTCAAGATCATCATCGCACCTTTTGACTCGCTCGCCTTTTTTAAGTTCATAAACTTCCAAGGTATTAAAGATGCCCGGATGGATCGAAAACTTGTCATGATCGATCTGTGTAAAGACAGTATCTAGGTGCATCGAAGCCCTGGTATTAGGGATCTTGATCGCCAGTATCGTATCGATAGGACTTTTTTCATCTTGAAAGATATTGCTTGCCAGAATGTCAACAGCCATCGCTTCTGTCCGCTCGGATATGCCAACGGCCAATGCGCTTTCTGAAAGGTTCAGGATGTCACCGCCCTCGATTGAAAATTCACTGTAGCGGTCATAGTAATGCTGATCAACATCTTTATAATCCTTGTGATATTTAAAGATATATTCAGCATAGATCGTTTCTCTTCTTCTTGTCTTGGAATGCATGTGGTTGATAGCCACGCCATTTCCAATAACGGCGAAAGGATCACGGGTAAAATATAAATTAGGCATTGGCGGAATGATCATCTTGGCTTTAGCATTGATCAGTCCTAAAAGCGAATTACCCGCTTCAAAATCAACATCATAGGTATGGATACCTTCCATCGTCTTTAAAATCAGGTCTTTTTCATCCTTAAAAGAGGAAAGATAATCGAAGATCAGTCTAGTCATCTTCTCTTTTTTGATATTGCCTTCCTTGATATATTGATAGATAAACTCTTCTTTTACTTTTGCATCTTTGATGACTTCAGCCATCAGATCTTCAAGATAGACTACTTCAGCCCCCTCTCTTCTTAAGATCTCGCTGAAATAATCATGTTCGATCGCAGCTACCTTTAAATAAGGAATACCATCAAAAAGCAACTCTTCCAAAGTATCGGGCGTCAGATTCAACAGTTCTTTAGAGGGACGATGCAAAAGCACTTTCTCCAGTTTTCCGATCTCATTAAATACTGATATTTTATTCATATATCCATTATACACTATAACTCAGTGATCATTATTGGAGATGACGCTTTCAATGTGGTCATTATGATGATTTTGATAATATTATATTCTTCTTATGTATGATATAATACTCGTGTTTGGAGGTCATTTAATGAATAAA
Organism: uncultured Erysipelotrichaceae bacterium; assembly: GCA_944326825.1. Classification (GTDB taxonomy): domain Bacteria; phylum Bacillota_I; class Bacilli_A; order Erysipelotrichales; family Erysipelotrichaceae; genus JAHHTG01. The sequence goes on along the minus strand of CALVFL010000016.1, from coordinate 18,611 downwards.
TTAGAAAAAACATTGATCGCTGAGATCAAAGCAACTCTAAAAGATAAATTTGATTATGATGCACCAGAAGATATGGTCATGGTAGAGATACCAAAAGATTCCGCCAATGGCGATTATTCTACCAACATTGCCATGCGTTTGACAAAGATATTAAAAAGAAGACCTCAAGATATTGCCCAAGAAATAAAAGAAGGCCTGGCAAGCCGTTTGCATATCGCTGATACTATCGAGATAGCTAATCCCGGCTTCATTAACTTCCGGATCAAGAAAAGCGCTATTGCCGACATCATCAATACCATTATGGATGAGGGTGATGACTATGGAACTAACGATACCGGCAAAGGTCTTAAAGTTTTAGTTGAATATGTCAGTGCCAATCCGACCGGCATTTTGCATTTGGGTCATGCCAGAGGAGCAGCCTGGGGCGATAGTCTTTGCAGGATCTTAAAGAAAGCCGGTTATGATGCTTTAAGAGAATATTATATCAATGATGCCGGCAATCAGATCGACATGCTGGCAATATCTATCAAAGCCCGTTATATGCAGTCTTTCGGCTTAGAGGCTGAAATACCAAAAGACGGCTATGAGGGCAAAGATATCATCAAGATCGCTGAAGATATCAAAAATGAACGGGGTGATTATTTCCTCCATTGCGATGAAGAAGAAGCTTTTGAATTCTTCAAGCATGAAGGCGAAAAAAGAGAGATGGACCGGATCAGAAACGATCTTGAATACTACCGCTGTCACTTTGATTCATGGATCTCGGAAAAAGATATCGTCAAAGAAGGCCGAGTCGAAGATGTCGTAAAAAGAATGGAAGAAAAAGGTCTTACTTATGAAAGTGAAGATGCTTTGTGGTTTAAGTCTACCGAGTATGGTGATGACAAAGACCGTGTCCTTCGCAAAAGCAACGGTTTTTATACTTATCTGACGCCAGATATTGCCAACCACATCTATAAGTTTGAAAGAGGCTATCAAAAATTAGTCAATCTTTGGGGAGCTGACCACCATGGTTATATCGCCAGGCTCAAGGCTGCTTTGGAAGCTTTAGGCTATCCTAAGGATGCTTTGGAAGTTGACATCATTCAGATGGTTCGGCTTATCGAAAACGGTGAAGAAGTCAAGATGTCCAAAAGGACCGGCAATGCCGTTACGATCAGAGAATTATGTGAAGATGTCGGGGTCGATGCCGCCAGATATTTCTTTATTTCAAGAGCCCTGGATTCTCATCTGGATTTTGATCTGGGTCTTGCCCGCTCCAAGTCCAATGATAACCCGGTCTTTTATATCCAATACGCTTATGCCAGAATATGCAGCGTCTTAAGACAGGCCCCTGCCATTCAAAAACAGGCTGAATACACGCTTTTGCAAAGCGATAAAGAGATCGACCTTTTAAAACATCTGGGCGATTTCACCAATGCCATAAGCGATGCCGCTAAGACCAGACAAGTCAATAAAATGGCTAACTATGCCTATAAGCTGGCCCAGTATTTCCACTCTTTCTATGGCGCTCATAAGATCATCGACACCGAAAACAAAGAGCTGACCAATGAAAGATTAGCCTTGCTTGAAGCAGTGAGAATCACTTTAAAGAACACTTTGGATCTTTTGGGTGTAGAAGCTAAAGAAAAGATGTAAAAATATCGAGAATTCCTCGATATTTTTTATCTTGACTAAATTATCTAAATATTGTTTAATAATGACACCTGGGGATGTCTTGGTTTCGACAGGTTTATGCTTGGTATCGTAAGCAATGGAGTGATGACCTAATCATCAATTTAAAAATAAACGGAAACAATAACAGATTAGCTTTCGCTGCGTAACCGACTGACTGGTTTTGCGAAAACTCTATTGGGTATGGCCTGAGTATTCAATAGCAGTATTCTTCAGGATAGGGAACATCAGTTAGCTTTCATCTGATCTACCGAAAACCGAAAAAGCAGATTCAACTGGGTCGTCTAAGCCGTCAAGTTGTCTTAATTTAATTTAGACTAAATTGTAGAAAACGGTACGGGGAGCTTCTTCTGGACACGGGTTCGAGTCCCGTCATCTCCACCAAGAGCCAATTGAACGAATATACATTGGTATATTCGTTTTTTTATAATAGAAAGGAAGTGGTTTTCATGAATTATATTTTAAAACAATTCGATAATGATCTATTGTACTTTACCATGGAAAACACAGACAATGAATTAAAAGTCCATATAACCGGCGTTAATGAAAATATGCGATCTTTGATCCCTTTAGATATGGAACTTAATGACAAAGCACTTAAAAGATGGTTAGAAAAAAGGACCATTCCACGGAATAGAGCCTATGTATCAAACTTTTTGTCTAGGCTAGGCTTAAATGAAAAAGATACAAAAGGCATCATAGATATATGCCAGGGTCTATCGCTTAATGACAGTTATTGGGTGACTAAAGAGGATTGTCATGATTTATTCGATGATAAAAACCTTTATACAAATTCTTTCAATACAAATATCGCTTCCATAGCTTTTACCGGTTATGGAAGTTATACACGTTCTTCTTTTCGCTCATCTCCTGAATTCACAACGAATGGTATGCTTGCCAAATCATGGCGAAGAATAAAAGGCAAGATTATGCTTTATAAAACTGGAACGGAGGGTTTTGCGAATAGCGGATTAGAGCCTTATTCCGAGTTTTATGCCAGCCAGGTCGCCAAGGCGATGAGATTAAATCATGTTGAATATGGTCTATCTAAATGGAAAAAGAAACTATGTTCAACTTGCGAATTATTTACAAGTCAGGATATTTCTTTTATACCCATTGGCAGGTTAGTCAAAACTGGCGGCATCGCAGCAGTTATAGACTATTATAAGGGTTTAGGTGATAACTACTATCAGGAACTTATCGACATGCTGGTATTCGATGCAGTCATTCTGAATGAGGATAGACATTTTGGTAATTTTGGCCTATTGATTGACAGCCACAAAAACAAGATCATTGCCCCTGCGCCGATCTTTGATAATGGCTTGTCACTATTATGTTATGCGATGGACGATGATTTCAAGAATATAAATGATTATGTATCGACAAGACTTCCTGCCACTTATCAAGATTTTATTTCATTTGTTAAACCATTGATGACAATAAGACAAAAAGATAAGTTGAGAAAGCTGATCAACTTTAAGTTTGATAAGAATACCAGATATAAATTATCAAATAAACGTTTGAAACAATTAGAAATAGTGATTCAAGAAAGAGTGATGCTGTTACTGGATTAACAGCATTTATTTAATGCATTCTGTAATATTCAGTCTTAATCAGAATGCTAAAAATAGCGGTTTTTATGTCACAAATGCTCGCAATCATATCATATTCCGATGAAAACAGCAGTCGAATGCAGTTTTCATCGGATCATTCCTGCATAATATAGCGCAGATTAAGATTCACCGATAATCATTAAATATCTATAAAGCCTTATTTTAAAGGCTTTTTCATGATGATCATTCTTTATAGTTCACATTGATAAAACCCAGGTCAAACCGTACTTCTTTATTTTGAAGATCGTGATTGCTGTAACAAGTCGTATCAAAACCGATGAGTTTAAATCCTTGTGTTTTATAAAACTCAATGGCAGCGACATTGCATGATTGCACTTCCAAGATAAGCGTGCGAATATTGTTTTCATACATCAGCTCTTTTGCTTTGTTTATCAAAGCTGTTGCTACGCCTTTTCTTCGGTACTGTTTATCTACTTTTAAAAGATTCACAAAAAGTCTTTGCGAATAATCGATGCCAACTTCAATCACTCCGATCAGCTTGTCATCTTCAAAGGCGCCAAAGGCCCTTGCTTTATCGACCCAGTCTTGAAACAGTTTTTCAGAATCGGCATCACCTTGATGATGAAGATGATTCATCGCTTTCTTTTGGATTCTGATGCAATCATCATCAAAGATCAGATCATAATAACTGTCGGTATCATAATCAATATTGACCGGATAGTCTTGATATTTTCTTTTGTCTAATTCTATTATCTGCATATCATCATTATAATCCGTATTCTATTTATTTTTTACTAAGTTTAATTTTAAATTATTGTTTTACGATAATTTATATGTTATATTATAGGTGTAATTATCGTTTAACGATAATTAGGAGGTAGTTATGAAAAAGCAAGCCTTTATCATCATCAATGTGATCGTGTTTGTCTTGGCGATCATTATCTGTTTGCTGGCAAACTATGAAAAAGCAACTCTTGTCAATATCGCATTCATCTTCTTCATGCCTCTTCTTTTTATAGCTGATCTTTTAAGAAATCTGTCACTGTCAAGTGAAGCAGGTAATATCATTGCCTGGGCAATCTACATCACTATTTCTTTGGTGCCGTCTTTGCTTTTTTTGATCCTATTTAAAAAAGGCAAAACCTATAAAACAGATTACGCTTTGATACTTTTGACGGCATTCCTGTTTATCGGTCTATATTGTCTGATCAACCCTATCGGTATTGCTTATGTCACACAGCTGACCATTTCATCACTATTCGTTACTGTCTTGATCGCTTACATCGTTTTGAGGATACTCGAAGATATAAAAACAGCTGATGATACAGTTATCTTAAAGTATTTAAGATATTTCCTTTATATCATCATGGCGGCCTTTGCATTGGGAGCCTATATCGGCATTATTGCTGCTATATCTCAATATAAAGACGATCTTATCAATTTGCTGGCAGGTGTTTTCGATGCAGTGTGTTATCTGCTTGGAGCTTATATCACTAAAATGCTCGTCGATCTATTTATCCTTTATGAAAAAGACAGATATCATCACGATATTCCAGACTTGTTAAAAAGGATCATCGCTCTTGCCTTTAAGACTTTGATCTATATTGTCACAGTTCAGGTTTTGATCGGTGTGATTTATTTGCTGTTTTCTGCTTTCATAAATGATCTGAACTATGTCTTTGGCATACCGTTTATTCCTTTGCTTTTTATCTTGGTGACTCTTTTTATAACGAAACTCATTCAAGAGAACTATCGCTTAAAAGAAGACAATGATCTGATGATTTAGTTATGGCCATTAAAGTTTGTTTAGATGAAGTATTAAAAAAGAAAAACATCACTTCCAAAGAATTGTGTAAATATATCGGTATCACTGAAGCCAACCTCTCTATCTTAAGAAGCGGCAAGGCTCGTGGTATCCGTTTTGGCACTCTTAATAAGATCTGCCATTATCTTGATTGTGATGTAAAAGACATCCTCGTGTTTGATGGAAAGGAGGACGAAGATGAAAAGAACTAGTTTGATTTTATGCTTATTATTAGTATTAAGCGGCTGTCAGTTAGCCAAAGAGCTTCCTGATGACACCGCTCAGATCAATAGAAGAGATCATCTCATCGGCATCGTCGCTTATGTTTTAAGTGAAGCTGACTCCATGCCAAACGATTATATAGAAGCATCATGCAAAGATGATAATGGCGACCTGCTTTGCGAGTTTGATGATTTTAGTGATGGTTATATGCTGATCTTTGCTTCTCCTGGCATTGATGATGAACATTTCGTAAATGTTAAACAAAGCGATACTCCGCTGATGATGAAAGACCACCAAATACACTATAACGATATTGAAGAAAACGGTGTTGTCAAACACGAATACAGTCAGAATGTGATCGTTGATATTTTAGTCAATAACGATTACAGTTCAAGTTACGCTGTTTCGACATACAATATCTATTTCAATAAAGAAGAGATGAAAGTCTATGCCGCAGCAGAAGATCCTGCCATCTGGTGTGAAAATATGACCGGTACTAATCAATCTTCTTCATTCTCTCACTCTAGTGATTATACCGGTTATGAAGACGGCAAGGATGTATCTTATCATCAGGAATTTACTTTAAATATTACTGATACCAACACTATCAAATCCAATACGGTCAAAGAATTTGATGATCATGACCATCTGATAAAAGAAACTGTCATAACTAAGACAGGTAAAACAAATGAGTATGTGCCATCATCCGATTGTGCCTATCTCATTTTGGAAACGATAGAAACTGATCGAAGCGGAAATGAAGTGTTCAAAAGAGAAATTTATGATAACACCGAAAATTATATGACGGCATATTATAATTTTGACAATAAAACCATTGGAATGTTCAGCATTGATCTTAAATGGCAATAATATCATCTAATAGCAGTTTTAATATCCTTATTTAAACTCGCATCTGCAATATTCTTTAAACCATTTTAATAATTAAGAAAGATCATCGGTTAAATAAGTTTTTCCTCCATCTCCAGCAAAAACTCCAAAGCATATAGCGGCAAGAAAAAGACGTTGCGTGCCTCATCTTTGCCGAAGTTTTTCTTAGAAAGTCTTATGGCAATATCAGGGTCATACTTGGCAATAAAATTAGATAGTGCTCTTGAAGCGGTATTCAGTGAAGATTTTACTTCGATTGGACAGATCTTGCCGTTATACTCCATAACGAAATCTATTTCCGAATGCTGACTTGGTTCAAAATAATAAAAATGTTTACCTTTTGATCTTAGGGTCTGGGCAACGATATTCTCATATATCGCCCCCTTATATGTCGTCATGCCTTCATTTAAAAGCTGTTTGATGTCACTGTCTTCCAGCTGTGAAACCAGAAGACCGCTGTCCAGCATAAACACTTTAAAGACTGCCAATTCCAAATAAGCTTTTAGAGGTTTTTCAATTTTGGCGAGCCGGTGAACTTTGATTATCATTCCGGCATCTTCAAGCCATCTAAGACTATTATCATAATAGCGGGCATTGTACCCTTTTTTGACGATGCTGTATTGAAACTTCTGGTTTTCTTTGGCTAATTGCAAAGGTATGCTCGAAAAACACTCGGCGATCTTTTCAGCTTCGCTGTTTGAAGAATATTTGACCATATCCGGCAAATAGTCCTCAACAAGCCGTCTTTGTATTTTCAATGACTCAGAAAAAGAGTTATTTTCAAGATACGTCTTAATAACTTCCGGCATTCCTCCCACAACGACATACCTTTTAAATAATTCATTTAAACGGTCATGAAGCACAGAAGATAAAGGTGTTTGTGTTTTGATCGCCTCTTTGATCTTTTCTAATATTGCCTCATCTATATTGAGTGCCCATAAAAACTCTTTAAACGACATAGGATACATCACTAATCTATCAATGTAGCCGACTGGAAAAGATGTCGTCTTGCTTAAAGCGACACCTAAAAGAGAACCTGAACAGATAATATCGGAAGGAAAGTCTTCCTTTAAAAACTTTAATGCCGTGATAAGATCAGGGCAAGCCTGAATTTCATCAAAGAATACCAGCGTTTTATCATCAAAGTTTTTACCCATGAAACTTAATTTTAAAATGTCCAGTATCTCTTTGGGATCGTGAGTTTTAGAAAGTTCTTTATTGAGCTTTAAATCTTTCTCAAGGTTTATCTCAATGTAATCAAGGTATTCGTTTTTGGCAAATTCTCGAATGATAAAAGTTTTACCGCACTGCCTTACTCCTGTGATCATAAGAGGCTTTCTATTGCTGCTGTTTTTCCATTTAATCAAATCATTATAAATCGATCTTTTCATTTCTATCACCATCATCATTTTAAAATAATATATAAAAAAATGCAATAATACATATTTTAATATATAAAAATATGCAAAATTACATTTTTTATGCAGTTAAACTCTTTTTTGCATCTTAAAAGATCACTAATTAGTGCCGATGCTCATCGTTTCTGGCAGTGTGGAACCGCCATCGATGACGATCTGTGAACCAGTCAGATAGCTGGATTCATCGCTTCCTAAAAAGGCAAACAGTTCGCCAACTTCTTCTGGTCTGGCAAGTCTTTTCATCGGAACGCCTTGAGCGATTTGAGTGATAGCCTCTTCAGGATTTTCAGGATCAGACTCAAGAGCCATCTTTTCAACCATTGGAGTACGGGCATAACCGAGTTGTGAACAGTTGACCCGGATATTGCGGTCAGCATATTCAACAGCCAGGCATTTAGTCAATCCTACTAAAGCAGCTTTAGTCATTGCATAAGCAGCTTCCCCGGCATCGGCAACGATATCGCCGGTAACAGAACTGGCGATCACGATCGAACCTTTTTTAGCCTCTAACATATAAGGGATGACAGCCTGGCAGGTATTCCATACCCCTTTAATATTGACATCGATATGAAAATCCCGCATCTCATCACTCATCTTCTCAAATGGAGCTAAACGGCAGACCCCGGCATTGCAGCAGGCAATATCCAGCCTGCCAAATGTATCGACAGTCTTTTTAGCCGCTGCCTCCATTTGACTTCTGTCTGACACATCAGCTACGACAGCAATGATCCCTGCACCATATTCTTTTCTTAATCTTTCCGCTGTTTTTTCGACATCCTTTGATACATCGACCATACATATTTTTGCTTTATAGGAAGCATAGACTTTAGCTATGCCCTCGCCAAGTCCGGCAGCAGCACCGGTGATAAGTGCAACTTTTCCTTCTAATTTTGTCATGATCTTCTCCTTTATCTGCTATTATTATATCAACTCTGTCACTATATCTTATCATTAAGTGTTATTTGGATTACAATATAGTCATACGAGGTATGTTTATGATCGATAGAAATGAAGAGAAACTTTTAAAAAAGACCTATATCTATTCATCCTGCTGCTGGGCAGTATTTTTAGTGGCGCTTTTTATCGGTTTATATTTTTTAGTATTGCAGTTTATTGCCGATGAACATTTTACTTTGGAATATGGCGATCCTTTTACATTTGGTCTATATGCCTATCTTCTTATCGTCATCATCTACTTGGCACTTTTTATCTATATGGTCGTCTATCTTGTCAAGATCCGCAAGACTAATGCTTTAGACGATATTCACGATGAAGGTTTTACTTCTTTGGCGGATCTATATGAAAAAGACAAAGAATACCGCAAAAATAAGACTATGCACTTAGATGTAAACACCGGTATTTTAAAAAGCCGTTCTTTGGAGCTTTTAGTAAATAATAACTTAAAGGTACCCTCTATCAAAAAATGGTTTTTAGGCATCCTGATCTTACCGTTGGCCGTTTTGACTTTGGTATATGGCACACATTTCGGTCTTGTCAAAATGACGATGAGTGAACAGTTTAAAATAGCTAAAGTATCGATCGACAAATTAGAAACAGCCTTCAACAGCGTCTGCTTTGAAACCTACCACAACAATGACGAATACAAGTCCTATGGTTACAGCATTACCGGCTATCTTTATGATTATGCAGAAACCTATAATGCTTATGTGACTGTTTATGTAGATAACGATGGTTTGATCGATTCGATATATTATGAAAAGGACATCGATGTAACTATCTCAAAAGAAGAAAATCTTGAAGCTTTAAAAAATGATTTTAGCGTTTTCCATGACATGATAACCTCAGCCGATGTAAAGGCTACTGATGATTTTGTCTTGAGTGAGCCTTCCTTGAATGATGTTTTCTTAAATCAATTCTTAAACGGCAGCTATTATGATGAAATCAGCTACTATAATGAAAATTACGGTATATCCTATTACACCTATGAAGAAAGTGAATTTAATGAATATACCGTTCCTTATATCTATTTGAGCTATACCGATTATTAAGCGATGTCTTCACTTAATTCTTTGGCAATCTTATTAAAATCATGCATCGCCATCAATAGGCCTTCTTTCAGTTTGCTTAGATCATGATAGACCAGTTTGCCGTCTTTGACTAATTCCTTGCCATTTACCCAGACTCTTGAAACATTAGAAGGAAGGGCGCTATAAACGATGGCGGAATAATAGTCATGGATCGGAAACATGTTGACTGAATCCGTTTCGATCAAGACCATATCAGCTAATTTACCTACTTCCAATGAACCGATCTGATGGTCTTGTTTTAGAGCTTTGGCTCCTTTTAAAGTAGCCAGACTCAAAGTTTCTTTAGCGCTTAATATCGATCGGTCATGATAGTAAGTCTTTTGAGTGCGGGGCACGATCCCCAAAAGAGTGATGACATCTAGGCGGTTGCCGCTGGATGGTCCATCAGTTCCCAAAGCTACTTTGATCCCTTTTTGAAGCATTTCATAAACTCTGGCAACACCTTTGCCGGCTTTCGTATTGGAGCCAGGACAAAAAGCGACAGGCACATCATATTTCTGCAATAACTCCAGATCATGATCACTAGTATGAATGACATGCACACATAAAAGATCATCACTAAGCATATTGATGCTTTCTAAAAATTCGATCGGCGACATGTTATAAGTATCCTTAAAATAAGTCATCTCATAATCCATCTCGCTGACATGCATACTGATCTTGACGCCAAGTTCTTTAGCCAGATCTCTTATTTCCAGCAATTTTTCTTTAGATAAAGTGTTGGTGGCGTGCGGACCTAAGGCCACTGCGATCAAAGGATCTTTATCCTTCCACTTTTGAATGAAAGCTTTGGCATACTCAATACCGCCATAGGGTTTATCGCTGTCAGGCGTGACATCATTTAAAATCGTTTCAGCCAAAGTAGCTCTGATACCCATCTCTTTAACAGCTTCAGCCACAACCTCTTCAAAATAATACATATCAAACACATTAGTTACACCGCCCAAAAGCATTTCCGCTATGCTGTATAAACTTGAAGTGTAGACTAACTCTTTAGTCATTGCCCTTTTTTCAAGCGGAAATAAAAAACGGCGCAAACGGTCTTTGCAGTCATCGCCCAAAGATCTAAACGGCATCATTCCCAAATGGGAGTGGGCATTGATCATGCCTGGCAATAAAATGCCCTTCTTGCCGTCGATGACTTCATCAACTTTCAAACTGTCATCATTGATCGCTACGATGATGCCATCATCAAAAGTCAAAGAACTGTCATGATATTCATGATATTCTTCATCCATGCAAAGGATATGAACGTTTTCGATCCTTCTTAACATTTAAAACCTTCCTTTACTAGCGGTATGATCTTTAATTCTTTACCGATCATGATGCCTTTATCAACGAGTTTGACACTTGGCGATACCGGCAGACTCAAAGTTGCAAAAGACATGATCGGATTATAGTGATCATAACCCAGATCATTGATCATAACTTCTTTGACTTTATCGATATTCTCTGCCAGGATCTCTAAAGGTCCGTCATACACGATGCCCCCGACATTCAGTTTCGCAAAGGCTTTGACTTCTTCGTTAGTGCTGACACCATAGCCGCCCTGTTCAATTATAACAGTATTAGCGATCTTGACCATATCTTTAACACTGGTACCCATGACCATTAAGTTGTGATGATCATGAGCCCACGAAGAAGCGATAGCTCCTTTTTCTTTGATCGCTCCTTTAGTAAAGGCAAAAGCGATATTGTGATTTTTGCCGTATCTTTCAAGACAGCAAAGCAGGCTCAAACCGCTCTCTTCCCATTTTATTTCGCCATCCACTACATCCAAAAGAGCTTCATCAAGCTTTGTAAACGTTGAATCCATGGCGATCTTTATCACATTGACCTTGACTTTCTGATATTCAGGATCAGTTTTAACTTTGAAGGTATCTTCATTTACTTCAGCCAATTTAAGCGAATGATAAAACTCTGAAGGGAATTCATATTCTGCTTCCTTTTTCTGGTAGCCCTTTTCTTTATCGTAGTATAACTCGCCATTTTTAAAGACTTTAGATGTCTTTAGTTCTTTCAAAGAATCCAAGATGACAAGATCGGCGATCTTGCCGGGGGCAATGACACCCCGATCATCAAGCCTCATCCTTCGGGCTGGCGTATAGGTAGCCGTATAGATAGCTTCATTAAGTCCTAAACCATAGCTGTGTGCCTTTAAAACGATCTTATCAAGCTGTCCTTTCAATAGATCGTTAGGCATCGTATCATCTGTAACTAAAGCAAAATATTCATAAAAATGATTATCGACAAGAGTCTTGATATTTTCTGCTGTTATGCACTTGCCCTGTATCTCTAAAAACATGCCGTTTTTGATCTTTTCGACAATGCTTTGGGGGGTCTGCATCGTATGATCGCCATTGACGCCGCTTTGAAGATACATTGAAAGATCGCTGCCGCTGATTTTTGGACAATGCCCTTCCAAAAGTAAAAGCGGTCTTTTTTCTTTGCATAACGCAATGATCTTTTTTATAAGCGTATCTTCCTTGGCCACAAGATCCTTAAAGTTCATCACTTCACCAAGGCAGATCACTTTCTCTTCCTTAAGCAACAGCTCTACTTCTTCAAGACCGATGATGCCGCCGGTCGTTTCATATTCACTTGAAGTAGATGGCACACTGGACGGTATGCCGTAAAAAATATCAAGGCCGGTTTTATGATCCATAAAACTCTTAATGCCTTTGATGCCAAACACGTTGGCAATCTCATGGGGGTCAGCTACAACAGTAGTGACCCCATGAGGTATAACTCTTTTAGAAAACTCTTTCGGAGTAGTCATTGAACTTTCGATATGCATATGAATATCGATAAGTCCCGGTATCACCCATTGGCCTTTGGCTTCAATGATCTTCGCTTCAAAAAGATCATCTTCACTCAATGTATCTTTGACTTCTAAAATCATCCTCTCATCAAAGATGATCTCTTTTCTTTCAAAAGTCTTTGTATAGGTATTGAATACTTCGGCACCACGAATGATACTCTTCATCATTTTCTCCTTTATTAGCTATTTAAAGTACGGTTCCAAAGATCAGTCCATTCTTCCATTAAAGGATTGACGAATGAATAATCGATGGCTCTGGCTCTGTCGGCAACATCGCCATAAGTTAAGTTTTGAGCTTCTTCTTCAGTCAATTTAACATTCTTGTTGACAGGACCTTCATTTAAAGTCTTGGAAGTAACTGTCTGCAATTCTTCCGAAATACGCCAGTTGATATACATATAAGCCAGATCTTTATTTTCAGAATTCTTGTTGATATCGATAGTGTTGAAGTTAGCGTAAGTATAATCGGCAGGTACGACAAATTCAACTTCTGGAGCAGCGTTAGAGATAACTGGCACACCAAAGTCACCGACTACGGCAACAGCGATCTCGCCAGCTGCAAACATATTGGCTAAGTCGCTTGATTTAGCATAAGTACGAACGATGTTTGGTTTTAGTTCCGCTAAAGCTTCAAAAGCAGCTGCACCGTCATCAGTAGTAATATCTACACCGGCATGATCGCTGGCTAAGTAAACCATAGCCGGGCCGAAAGTAGAAGCCAGCTCTGGAATAGAGATCATACCTTCTAAACGTGGATCCCAAAGATCTTCCCAGCTCGTGATCTCAAAACCGGTAAGTTCCGGATTATAGATGATACCGATACTGTTGACAGTATAAGCCGGACCATAACCAAGTTCAACTGTAGAAAGAGCACCGTCGATCAAATTCTCTAAATTAGGAATCTGAGTAGTGTCGATCTTTTCAAATAATCCTTCTTCATAACCGTTGGCAGCAGCTGATTGTGATAATTCGATAACATCGATCGAGCTGTCTGGATTGGTTGAAAGCTTAGTATAACGGGCAGCCGTCGTGTCAGTTTCCAAAACGACTTCACAATCACAGATCTCTTCAAAAGGTCCATAGACATCTTCAACCAAGACATCTTCGCTAAGACCCCAGGTCGATACGACTAATTGTCTTTTTTCGCCTTCGACAGTTTCATCGCCGCCGTTTGAACAGCCGGCAAATGAAAGCAAGCAAGCCAGTGTCAGCACTAATACAGCAAGTTTCTTCATTTGTTTCTCCTTTTCATCTTCCTTTTTCTAAACTAAGACGATCTTGGCTTTATCTAGGACCATCCTGATCTTATCGCCGGTATTATAAAGAGTTCCCGAAGCATCATTGACTACTACTTTGCCAAAGGGAGTCATCGTTTCATACTGATAACTCTTGCCAAGGTAGGTACGAACGACCACTTCCCCGCATAATACGTTTTCACCTTTATAATCATCAGCGACGATTTTGATGTCATCCGGACGAATCGTCAAAAGACATTCATCTTTATCGCCACTATCATCTACACTTATCTTTGTGCCATCCGCACACTCCAATACCCCATCAACTTTATGCAGTTTGATAAAGTTTTCAAAACCGATAAAACGGGCTACGAATTCCGTCTTCGGGCGGGTATAGATCTCTTCAGGGGTACCGAACTGTTCGATCACGCCGCCGTTCATAACAGCTACTTTATCTGAGATCGAGAAACATTCTTCCTGATCATGGGTTACAAATACTGTCGTGATACCCAGTTTCTTTTGGATGCGTTTGATCTCGACCCGCATATTTAAACGCAGTTTGGCATCAAGATTAGATAAAGGTTCATCCAAAAGCAGCAGTTCCGGCTCGATCACTAAAGCTCTGGCTAAAGCCACTCTTTGTCTTTGACCGCCGGAGAGATTTTTAGGCAAACGATCTTTGAATTCGGTAAGATCACATACTTTTAATATTTCAGTAACTTTCTTTTCGATAGTCACTTTATCCATCTTGCGCAGTTTTAAACCGAATGCGACATTTTCATAAACATTGAGATGCGGAAATAAAGCATAGCTTTGAAAAACCAGACCAAAGTTGCGCTTGTGGACCGGTATCCTCGTAAAATCCCGATCATCGCAATACATGTGGCCGTCTTTAGGATCGATAAAACCGGCAATGACTCTTAAAGTCGTCGTCTTGCCACAACCCGAAGGACCAAGCAGAGCTAAAAGTTCACCTTCATTTACTTTTAAGTTCAGACCTTCCAAAACATTATTCTTGCCGTCATAACTGACTGTTATATTCTCTAATCTAACTTCTGCCATACTGCCTCCTTATTTTGTGAGTGCGCCGATTCCCAGCGTCTTTTCTACAAGTACCATGATGAGGATCGTACCGATCATCAGCAGTACGCTGATCGCCGATACTGTCGGATCATAGAAATATTCGATATAGTTCATAAGGGCGGTCGGCAAAGTTCTGACGCCCGGACCGCTTAGAAACATTGAGATCGGGATATTATTGAATGAATTGATGAATGCCAGCATGAACGAGGCAACGATGCCCGATGAGATGTTGGGCAAGACCACTTTAAAGAAGGCTTTGATCTTAGGACAGCCTAAAGTCCAGGCCATCTCTTCGATCGAAAAGTCAAACTGTTCCAAAGATGAGCCGACTACTCTGATGATATAGGGTAAAACGACCATGAAATGACCGATCAAAAGACCCTCGATGACACCCATCTTTAAAGTTAAAACGATAAACTGATAAAGGGCATAACCTAAAACGATGCCAGGAATGATCGTCGGCGATAAAAAGTAGTTCTTTAAAAACTTCTTGCCTTTGATGCTGAAGCGGCTCAAGGCATAAGCGGCTGGCACACCGACTAATAAAGCCAGAAGCGTTGCAACGATCGCTAAAGTGAAGCTTAATTTAAAACCATCGATGAATGATTCAGTGGCAAAGACATTTTTAAACCAGTCTAAAGTGAAACCCTGGATCGGAAAACTGATCGTCGGTGCCGTATTAAAAGCTGTGCAGGCTATGATCACCAAAGGGAACATCAAAAAGACAAAGACCAAAACGGCTACAATCGTGATAAATCCACCCTTTTTCATTATTCAAGCCCCCTTTTATCTAACTTAGAAGCGACATAGTTCAAGCCCTTCATGACGATAAGTGTCGTAACGATCATGATAAGAGCGATCACACTGGCACTGGTCCAGTCGTTTAAAGTCATCGCTCTTTGATAGATAAGCGTTGACATTAACATATTGCTGGGGCCGCCCAATAATTGCGGAGTAGTATAAGCAGTAAGGGCGCCAGTAAAGACTAAGACGCTGCCGGTAATGATCCCTGGTACGCTCATCGGCAAAATGACTTTAAAGAAAGCTACGATCCGATTAGCTCCCAGACTCTCTGCTGCTTCCATCATATCGTTATCGATATTTTCCATCACTCCCACTAAAGTAATGATCATAAGCGGCAAGAAGAGATAGATCGTACCGATCAATACTGAAAACTCCGTATATAACATTGAAACAGGTTCGATATTAAATATTCCCAGGATCTGATTGATTATCCCGTTTTTACCCAATACATTGATCCACGCAAAAGCTCTGATGACAGAATTGGTAAGCATAGGGAAAATAGCGATAGCCATCAAAACCCCTCTTACCTTTTTAGAAGTCCGGGAAATAAAATACGCCGTCGGTATTCCTAAGATCATACAGACCAGCGTACATATTAAAGATACTCTGATAGTTCTTACAAAAATATTGAGATAATATGTATCAGAAAAGAATGATAAATATCTTCCCAAAGACATGCTGCCTTCCTCAAAGAAAGTCGGTACTAATACCGCTATAAGAGGAATGAACAGGCATATAGCCAAGATAATCGTGATTGGTCCAACCAAATAAATGTAAGAATACTTCTTCATGCAACCTCTTTAAATAAAAAACTTCTATCGTCGCCGATAGAAGTTAAAGAACTGGAAAAGAACCTTAAAATCTACCGTAGTCCGGTATAAAGCCACCGGGTAGAAACGTTTGCGCTATTTATGCAAACATATACGATAGGAACGAAGATATTATATCATATAAATCAACTTTGAAAAGGGGTTTTTAAAAATAATTTCTTTACCCTTTGACTTTTAAATCTCATCTTGAAAATCCTTTCTGCATTACATCATTTTATGATCGTTTTATATTAAATATTAAGTCACTCAGCCTATCTCTTTGGCATGAATTTGCTATAATGGTTAAGAGGTTAAATATGCTGTTAGAACGTTACAAAGGACATCTTAAACTGTATGATATTTTAGATGATAAAAGATACTACAAACATTTAGCTAAAGCTTATCATCTGAAAACAGATCTCTCTTTAAAAAAAGAAGCTTTTCGTCGTTATCTGACTTTAAACATCCCTAAAAAGCTGATGAATATCTTAGCCTGTTTTACTTCTCAAGAGTTAGCTTTTTTAAAAAACATCCTTTTAAATAACGGGATCTATAATGTCAATAATGAAGAATATGACTATCTTGATCCTTTGGAATCATTAGCCTTGATCAAAGTAAATGATGACGATGATGATAAAGTTATCGCCATCATCCCCCATGAGATCTATCTGGCTTTTAAAAAGATCGATTTAGAAGAAATCAATGATCTTGCCTTGCAGAATGACGAATTAGACAAAGTGCTCAAAGGCATCGTCAATATCTATGGCATCATTGAATTGAAGGATCTGAATGAAATGTTAAAGATCTACTATCCGCAAATAAACGACCTTGAACTATTCTTAAAAAGACTTTTAGTCGTCTATCGTCCTTACAGTTATCAAAAGATCTCTTTAGAAGGTGAACGTTATATCAAAACACCGATGATCAGCATTGAAAATATCCCGCTCATCAAAGAGATCATTGCCCTTCATGCAAAGTATCCTCGCTATTTTTTACCTTTGGAAACTGTCCTTAACTATGCAGATCCTTATTTCAGCGAAGATGAAGCCGATTATCAGGAACTAGACCGTCTTTCTAAAAGCCTTAACTATAATGAGAAAGAAGTCTTGGGCATCAATGAAACGGTAAAACTGTATATCAGATTTGATCACTATGGTATCGGAGAGATCGTCAGGATCTTTATGGATAACTATTTAATGGAATATGGAGAATTAAAAAAATACACGCCGATCTTATACAGTATCTTAAGCAATACCCGTCTTTTCACTTTCAACGGTCTTACCCCTTTGGAAGCTCAAAACGATAAAGAAGATGATCAGAATATCAATTAGATCATTATCTTAGATGCATATAAAACACTCTAAATAAAAACACAGAATCTTTTGATCCTGTGCTTGTTCTTAACTTTCTTTCTTGTTTAATCTTTTCCTATAGAAGATAAATACTAAAGCGATAAAGATGATTATCAATAGTATCAAAACGATATGTGAATAAGTATCAAATATCTCTAGGATCGATGTCCAGTTTTCACCGACGATCGAACCCATTACGATCAAAACGACATTCCAGATAAGTGAACCGGTGATCGTATAGACTAAAAACTTGCCCATCGCCATTTCGCTCATACCGGCAGGAATAGAGATAAGACTTCTTACGATAGGAATGAAACGACAAAAGAATACGGTCTTGTTGCCTTTGGTTTCAAACCAGTTATCAGCTTTATCAATATCTTCGTTTTTAAGTCGCAGTATCTTGCCGACTTTAGAAGATACGATCGCTTTTAAACGTTCCTTGTTGAAGAACTTGCCGATCAGATATAAAACGATGGCTCCGATCAAAGAACCCAGCGTAGAAGCGATCGACATCCCGAAGATATTTAAAGATGTGTAAGTGGTCATAAATCCCCCAAACAGCAGGATCACCTCTGATGGGATCGGGGGGAAGATATTTTCAATAGCTATCAAGAGGAATACGCCCAGATAACCAAACTGATTCATCATGTCTAAAATAAAGTTTTCCATTGTTTGCCTCGCAATGCATTATTATATACTATGACTATCAATTTTCCAAACATATCTTAACCATTGATCTTTTTATATACCTCCCTGAATTAAAAACTTAACTTCCACTTCAAAGGGGGCAAAGTTGATTTTAGTCATTCCATAGGTTCCAGTTGCCCTTAGTCTTACAATTATTGGTTTAGTATGTCTTTATTTATGGCTTATCATTTA
>CALVFL010000015.1 GCA_944326825.1 uncultured Erysipelotrichaceae bacterium | reverse complement strand
AAAAAGAGAACACCTTCTGAAATTACTTTCAAAAAGTGTTCTCTATACAGCAAGTACTGTATTGTGTTTTATCCTTACAACAATTCATTCTGCTTCACAATTCTTCAAAATTATATGAAAAATTGTTATCAATTTGTTGTCAACTCGGATTTGAGATGCCGAAAACCCTTGATTTTACTGGATTTTTTAGTCCAGAGGCTTCATTGTCGGGAAAAGCAGCACTTCCCTGATCGAATCCACCTCTGCAAACAACATCACCAATCTATCAACACCAATACCGATGCCGCCTGTTGGAGGAAGACCGTATTCCAGTGCTTCTACATAGTCAAGATCCATCTCTGAAGCTTCATCATCACCAAGTTTTTTAAGCTTCAGCTGATTTTCAAAACGTTCTCTTTGATCGATAGGATCATTTAGTTCTGTGAAGGCATTGGCATATTCCACACCATTTACATATAACTCAAATCTCTCGGTAAATCTTGGATCTTCCGCACTCTTTTTGGCAAGCGGCGAAATCTCGATCGGATGGCCGTAGACAAAGGTCGGCTCAACCAGATCTTCTTCACACAACTCTTCAAACAGTTTATTGATGATGTGACCGATCGTATGTTCGTGGTTAGCTAATTCAATGTGATATTCTTTGGCGATAGCTTCAGCTTCTTCTAAAGTAACTTTGCGCAGATCTTTATGTGTTTTTTCATTTACGGCATCAGTCATATTCAAACGCTTGTAAGGTCCTTTTAATGAGATCTCTTTATCGTTTACCTTGACAGAATCTATGCCAAGCTCCTTGGCGATGAAAGTGAATAAACCTTCACACAGATCCATCATGCCATACATGTCACTGTATGCTACATAAGCTTCAACAGTAGTGAATTCCGGATTGTGTTTGGTATCCATTCCCTCATTTCTGAAAAGACGGCCAATCTCATATACCCCTTCCATACCGCCGACGATCAATCTTTTTAAGGCTAATTCCGTAGCTATTCTTAAATAGAAATCACGATCTAAAGTATTGTGATGAGTGATAAAAGGTCTGGCTGCTGCGCCGCCTAAGATCGGCTGCAATACTGGGGTTTCCACTTCCACTAAACCAAGACCGTCCAGATATCTTTGGATAAGACGGATGATCCTCGGTCTTAAAAAGGCGATCCTTCTTGAATCTTCATTGACGATAAGATCGACATAACGGCGACGGTAACGCTCTTCTACATCCTGCAGACCGTGGTATTTTTCAGGCAATGGTCTTAAAGCTTTGCATAGATGAGTATATTCAGAAGCTTTTACAGATAACTCACCTGAATCAGTCTTGACGACATTACCCTTTATTCCAACGATGTCGCCAAGATCAGAAGCTTTAAAGATCTCGTAGACCTCTTCGCCGACGACCCCTTTATTAACGACGATCTGGATCTGACCGTCACGATCTTGAATGTGCATAAAACCAAGCTTGCCCATCCTTCTTTTAGACATGATTCTGCCGGCCACACTGGTAGTGATATTTAACTCTTCTAATTCTTCTTTCGTCTTATCAGCATATTTATCTTTTAATTCTTTTGATCTTGCCTCTACTTTATAAGCGTGACCAAAAGGATCGATTCCCTTATCTCTTAGATCCTGCATCTTTTGTCTTCTGACTAATTCCTGATCATTTAATTTTTGTTCCATGTAACGCTCCTTCCTTCAACCTTTATATTATATGATAAATCAACACTAATATGTTAAAATTGTTTTATGAAGATGATGAAAAAGATTTTATTTATCCTGATCTGCTTATTGCTGGCAACTAACAGCATATCAGCTGACATAGGTCCTAAACCCTCCACCAACATTGAAGTAAGTCTGGATGCTGAAAAAACTTATTATGTAACCGTCTTGGCTTTTGAAGAAACCAGTGGGCCTAATACCGCTTTAACAAGTGAAACAGCAACCGACAAGATCGATTCTAAATTTGTTGAGTACGCAACTCAAGACGGTACTTATTACTGGGGTCTTAAACAAGAGATCAAAGGCAGCGGAGAATTTAATCTTACCTACTATCCGCCTGAAGAATTCAAGATCCTGATCTATTGTGTCGAAGATGATTCTTTCTATGTTTCCGATACTTTAGAACGCTATAATTTTGACTCAAACTATTATGTCATGCTCGATGGTGATAGTTTAAACATTACGACGGACGGTTTTGATTATTTCGAGATCTTTAAGATCGCCATCAGGATCGTTCTAACGATCGTTATCGAACTGCTGGTAGCGCTGGGTTTTAGATTCTTGAACAAAAAGACTTATCTTGATGTCATACTTGTCAATGTCATTACCCAGGTATTATTAAATATCGCTTTATATTTTGCATATCACATCGGCGGCTATGCCGGTATCTATTTAATGATCATCTACTTTATCATTGAAGCAGGCATCATCATCTTTGAAAGTATCTATTATATGATCCGCTTTAAGAAATTCGGCTATTCCAAAGGAAAGTGTTTTACTTTCAGTTTCTTTGCCAATCTTATTTCTTATCTCACTGGCGAGATCTTATGGCTATTCTTCTAAGCAACTAAACCGATATTTTTAAAAGCTTTATAAAAACCGTTGTCACTCACGCTGTCTGTAACATAGGCGGCGTGTTTTTTAACTTCAGCAGGCGCCTGACCCATCGCAAATGATACGGCAGCCACTTTAAACATACTGACATCATTGATACTATCGCCGATAACGATCGTATTCTTTAAATCGATAAGACCGAGATCACTTAACTTTTGAATGCCGAAACCTTTAGATACACCCAGCGGTGATACTTCTCCGACCGGTTCATTTCGATCTTTATAATCCAATATCTCACAAAAACTGTTTATCTCTTTCAAAAAGAGATCATAGGCAGTCTTGTTTTCGATAGTCGTTTCTGCCATGAATTTATAAACTTTTTCATCAGTGTATTCATCAAAACGATACCAGTATTTTTCTTTGCTTTGGAAAAGTTTAGTATTGGCCTTTCTGCCATATACTCTATTTAGTAGTATCTCACTGCCAAAACCCTTATGACGGCATTCAAAAGAGATGCCGATTTGATATTTTGAAGCCAGATCTTTGATCTTAATGATCTCAGCTTCGGTAAAACTTTTATCATAGATCTCTTCATCTTTATAATAAATATCTGCGCCTAGTGAAGCGATCAGACCGTCAAACTCAACA
Organism: uncultured Erysipelotrichaceae bacterium; assembly: GCA_944326825.1. Lineage (GTDB taxonomy): Bacteria > Bacillota_I > Bacilli_A > Erysipelotrichales > Erysipelotrichaceae > JAHHTG01. The sequence continues at coordinate 15,014 of CALVFL010000015.1, read as the reverse complement.
TCTAAACCGATCTTAGTGGCATCTTTAGCTCTTCCGGAAGCGATGAATAAGCGGTTGTTTTTACGCAACTCTTTGATCGTTTCGATCGTTTTAAGCGGTATTTCTTTTTTAAAGTGGTCGATGATCGTACCATCTACATCCAAAAATATATATTTCATAAACTTTCAAAAAGATGATACCACAAAAATAAAAACTCACCAACTTTTAAAGCCAGTGAGTCTGGAATTAACAAACAGTTAAATTATATTTAAGATCATTCACTTACCGGTACGACTGCACCCTGGTATTTTTCGTTGATAAAGTCTTTGATCTCATCAGAAGTCAATACTTCAACCAAAGCTTTGATCTTGTCAGAATCTTTATCTTCGCTGCGGCAGGCGATGATATTGACATAAGGGTTGTCTTCAGCGCTTTCTATGATCAAAGCATCATTTAAAGGATTAAGGCCGGCTGCCAGAGCATAGTTTCCGTTGATGGCTACTAAATCAACATCTGAAGATGAAAGGGTAGTAGTGAGCATTTCCGGACTTACTTCTTCAAAGATGAGGCCTTTAGGATTATCAACGATATCATCGATCGTAATATCTACTACTTCTTTATCCGGATCAAGAGTAATAAGTCCATTCTTTTCTAAAACTTTTAATAAGCGGCCATGATCAGCTACTGAATTGGAAATAACTACTTTAGCACCATCGGGCAATTCGCTTATATCATCATACTTGTTTGAATAAAAGCCAAACGGTTCGATGTGGATACCGGCTGCATTTACGATGTCATAACCGTATTCTGCAACTTCATTTTCAAAAAAGATGGTATGCTGGAAATAATTGGCATCAACATCACCATTATCCAAAGCTTTATTAAAGATATAATAATTATCTAAGACTTCGATCTCTAATTCATAGCCCTTTTCTTTTAAAAGATCTTTAGCTGCTTCCAAGATCGTGGCGTGAGGTTCGATGGTCGCTGATACGACGATAGTATTATCGTTTTCATCCTCTTTTGTCGTGCTGCAGCCGCAAAGCAATAATAAACTAAATAAGATAACTAATAATTTTTTCATGTCTTTCTTCCTCCTTATCTCTTATCTACTTTTTTGCATAACAGATCACCCGTGATCTGAATAATGAATACCAGTATGACAATGAGTATCGTCGTTATAAGCATCATCTCATTGTCATGTCTTGCCAGACCATACTGGAAGGCTTCAAAACCAAGACCGCCAGCACCGACAGCTCCTGCCATGGCTGAATAAGATACCAGGTTGATAGCTGTTACAGTGATGCCGGATATTAAGGCTGGTTTGCTTTCTTCAATCAATACTTTAAAAATGATCTGAAAGGTGTTGGCTCCCAAGGCCTTTGATGCTTCGATTGTTCCTTTATCAATTTCTTTAAATGCAATGACCACCATTCTGGCAAAGAAAGGTGTAGCAGAAAATACAAGTGATGGAACAGCGCTGGCAGCTCCGATCATTGAACCTGTTAAAGCGTTGGTGATCGGAAGTACCCAGATCAGCAAAATCAGGTAAGGTATTGATCTGAAGATATTGACTAGTGCATCGGCGATGCGATTGATGATCCTTAGAAGCGGGCTTTTTGAAGTATCGATAATCGCTGTATCGGACGCTGTAATAAAAATGATCGTTCCGATGATAAAACCAAAGATGACCGATAATAATAAAGGCACGAAGGTTAAATAAAGTGTTTCATAGATCGGTTCTTTTAATGTTTCAAATATCTCAGCCATTTTAGATCACCTCTGCTTTCACGCCGTATTTGGCAAATTCTTCCAAAACGATGCCGATATCGCTTCGCATCTTGATATGGATATACATAACTCCCAAAGCACCGGCTTGAGTATTTTTGATATTGGCACTGACGATGTTGATAGGGATGTTCAATTTATTGATGATCTCATAAAGGATCGGTTCTTCGCTGTTTTTATTCTCAAAAGTTATTCTCAAAAGATGACCATCCGGATATTTTTCTTTAAGATTTGTTGCCATTTTTTTGACATCTAAACCGGTATCAACTGTCTGGATCAGCTGCTTAGTCAATTCTTCCTTTGGATCGGTAAAGATATTATCAACGGTATTTACTTCAACCACTTCGCCAAGGGCCATGACCGCCAGACGATGACAGATCTTTTGAACGGTTTCCATCTGGTGAGTGATCATCAAGATAGTGATGTGATATTTTTGATTGATCTTTTTTAAAAGATCTAATATATCTTCGGTAGTTTTAGGGTCTAGAGCACTGGTGGCTTCATCACACAAAAGTATTTTAGGATTTAAGACTAAAGCCCTGGCGATCGCTACTCTTTGTTTCTGGCCGCCGGAAAGACTGCTTGGGTATACATTCATCTTTTCTTCAAGCCCTACTTCAATAGCCATAGCTTTCGCTTTTTCAAGTCTTGTTTTTTTATCAACATGAGCTATCTCAAGCGGGAAAGCGATATTCTCTAAAACTGTCTTTGACCATAACAGATTAAAGTGCTGGAAGATCATGCCGATATTCTGTCTTTCCTTGATGAGATCTTTGCCTTTGAGTTTAACCACATCTACCCCATCGATCAAAATACTTCCCTCTGTCACTTTTTCTAATTGATTAACTAATCTGATCAAAGTAGATTTGCCAGCTCCGCTATAGCCGACGATACCGAATATTTCACCGTCATTGATCTTTAAATTGACATTTTTGACTGCTTCTACTTTTTTCTTGCCGTCAAATGTCTTTGATACATTTTTAAATTCGATCACTCACATCACCCCTTTAAACAAAAAAGCCGCCCCCTTAAGGACGACTTGTTATTCCGTGTTACCACCTTAATTCGTATTGAAACTTCAATACCTCTTTTCAGATACTATCATATCCTAGCGCTTTAACGATCGCACCCGTCTGTTTCTAATATCGAAACAGCAACTCCAAGACCATGTTCATCTAAATTCCTTTATTCTTTTCCACCAACCAAGAACTCTCTAGCAAATTCCTTTAGACTACTCTTCTCTTCTTTGTTTTATGATTAGATATTATGCTAATAAAAGTTTAATGTCAATGTTTTTTTTAGATAAATATTCTGATGTATAATGAATATTTCATCTTTTTACCTTCATGATATTATTCAAGCTTTTCCTTATGTTTTATTATATCTTAACCAAAACAAAAAAACAGACTGTTATTATTATGATTATCATGTTAATGTGTAAGTGACAGAAAGGGATGTTTAAATTATTTGTTTAAGCTGATCCGATAAACAATTATCAACGATGCATGTACTTAAATATTCACATTATTAAAATAGGAGGCGATCGTTTTGAAAAAGATAATCCTTACAGTTTTAACTTTAGTTGTAATTGCTGCTGGGGTTTTGTTGCTGATATGGGTATTTAACACTAGTGATAATTCTTTATTTGACAACGAGATAATTGTCAACAACATAAGAATTACATTAGATAAAAAAGTTTGGGAATCTGATCAAACGGTAGAAATTAAAAAAAGCGCTGATAATACTTATGAGATTATTTTACCAGAGGGTGCCTTAATTTATCGTTGGAAAGCAAAAAAAACAAATCTTATACACGAAGAAAGGGTACAATACATATTTAACGAGGATATAGAAGGAATATCTCGATATTTACAATATTATACATTTGAGTTTGACGAAAATATAGATGAATTCAAACTAAAACTAGTTAATATCGATGATATTGATGTAGATTACGATCGAGTTGATGGTAAAATCTTGACATTTCATATAAAGCGCAATTAATTTATAATTTCATTAACAAATGTATTGCGTCTTACCGTTTATTAAAACCAAGAATCTTCATTTATTATGATTTAGATTCTTGGTTATTTTATAAGTGTTGATACTATATTTAATTAAGTAACTTTCAAACTGTTAGAATGATCATTTTATGTTGATAAGTGTTGATAAACATTATAAATAGATCGCTGACAAAAATACTTTTCCACATCAACATTTTCAGGTTATCCACAAGTTGTTGATTTTGTTGATAAGTGCTTGATGTCCTTTAAATAAAGGATTATTAAGATATTATCTCTTGTTTATAAGTTGTTGATAAAGACGATTTATACCAATTTTCCACATGTTGATAACTTGTTTGATACTTTTCCACAAGTTATCAACTTTTTAAAGATGTGGATTAGTGTGGATAACTTCTTATATCTTTTTTATATAGAGATTTTCGATCATTTTTAGTTTGTTGATTATTAAATCTAAGTAAAAATAACCTGTTTCAATATGTCGTTTTTATTCTATAATGATTGTTACAAGAGGAGTATTTATGGTAGCAAATGAGTTTTATCTGACTAATGTCTGGGAAACAACATTAAATCTTTTAAGCACTAATCAAATGATTAGTTATGATATATATAACTCAATATCCGGAGATTCAAAACTGGTTGCCTTGAATGAAGAAAAGGCGACTATTTTGTGTAAGATGTTTATCAATACAGTCATTATAAATCAATCACACGAGAAGATCGAACAAGCCTTGGAGTCAGTCATCAAAAGACATGTAGATGTTGAAGCCAAACTAACTCAAGATTCTCCAGTCTTTGACAACTTGATCAAACCAGAAGTTAAAAAAGTTGATAAACGCTTTTTTAAGGCTTATTTAGACCCTAATTTTACTTTTGAAAACTTTGTGATCGGGCGTTCTAATATTCAATCGCAATCTGCTTCGATAATGGTTGCCAACAATCCAGGTTTTTCTTATAATCCGCTTTTTATCTATGGTAATTCCGGTTTAGGCAAGACCCATTTGTTGAATGCGATCGGAAATAAGATCAGCGAGAATTTTCCAGACTATAAAATCGGTTTTGTTTCGGGCATTGATTTTGTTGAAGGAGTGGCTGAATCGATCAAAAATCATGAGATTGATGAATTTAAAAGAGAATTCTATAATCTTGATGTCTTGCTTGTGGATGATATTCAATTTATCGCCGGCAAAGAAAAGACTCACGAAGTATTCTTCAGCATTTTCAACGAATTAGTTAATAATCGCAAACAGATATGCCTTACCAGTGATCGGATGCCTCAAGACATCAAAGGACTGGAAGAAAGGATCATTTCCCGTTTTAATCAAGGATTGAACGTCAATATCGAAGCTCCGGAATATGAAACCAGCATGAATATCCTTAAAAAGAAATTGATGCTTAACGGCGGTCAGAATATTGATGATGAAGTCTTGTCTTATATTGCTACCAACTTTTCTAAGGATGTCCGTCAGTTAGAAGGGGCTTTAAACAGGTTATTATTCTTTTCAATAACCTTCGCACCAGTTGATCATATCACTATTGAGATCGCTTTAGAGGCTTTCAAAGATCAAATTCCTGAAGCATCTAATGAATTAAGTGTTGTTTCTATTAAAAAAGCGGTCTGCGATTACTACGGCATCACCAAGCAGCAGTTAGAATCAAAGATCAGAACCAAGAAGATCGCCATTCCAAGACAGATCGCTATGTATCTGACCCGCAGTCTTCTGGATATGCCTTATAAAGATATCGGCAACATCTTTGGCAAGCGCGATCATTCAACAGTCATCAGTGCTTGTGAAAAGATTGAAGATCTCTTTAAAAGAGATGAAATGTATCAAAGAAGTATCAACGAGATCAAAGCACTGATCAAAGGTTAAACACATTTAATCATCCTTTTATCCACATGCTAAAAATGATAAAATATACTTGTGTTAAAGGAATAATTTAAAGTTATCCACATATCAACACTCCTAATAGTAATAAATATTAAAAAATATATAAGAAAGAAGGTCTTGCGAAATGAATTTCAAAATTGATAAAAGATTATTCAACGGTATATTGAATACAGTTTCTAAAGCTATTTCATCCAGTGCTCCGATACCAGCTTTAAGCGGAGTTAAGATTTCGGTAAGTGAAGAAGAAGTTACTTTTATCGGATCTGACAGTAATATCTCGATCAAAGTAGTTAAAAAGCCTTCCGAAGATCTTATTATCGTAGAAGAAGGTGAAATAGTCATTGATATTAAATATATCAGTGAGATCGTCAGAAAGATGGACAGCGATATCATCAATGTCGAACTGATTGATGGAACTTTATGCAGAATCAGCGGCAATAATTCCGAATTCAAGATCAACGGCATGAGGCCTAGTGATTATCCGAATATCAATTTTGATCACAATACCGATTCTTTCAAGATCAAGACCAGCAAGCTCATCAATATGGTTCAGCGCACTATCTTCGCCTGCAGCGATCAGCAGGTAAGACAGGTTTTGACCGGCCTTAATTTAAAATTAAACAATCAGGTACTGGTTGCCAGCGGTACTGATTCCTATCGTTTATCAGCTGTTAAATCGGTTTTGAATAGTGATCTTAGCTTCAATATTACGATCCCATCAAAACTTTTATCCGAAACCTGCAATATTATTTCGGAAAAAGAAGAAGTCGAGATTTTTGTCAGTGACACCAAAGTATTCTTTAAGACTGAAGATACTTTGATCTTGACTAGACTCATCGAAGATGCTTTCCCTAATACTGATCATCTTTTAAATGTAGAAACCAGTCAAAGACTTGAAATAAGCGGCAAGGAATTGCAGGATGCCGTTGATCGTACTTTATTTATTAAATCCGACGGCCGCAGTGTAGTCAAGCTAAAGATCGATGCCGACAGTGTGGAAGTTACATCCTCAAGCCAAGAAATAGGTTCATCGCACGAAAAATTGTCAATTATCAAATATGAAGGTGAACCGTTAGTTATATCCTGCAGCGGTAAATATCTGAGCGATGCGATCAAAGCTTTGCGCTCTGAAAATATCGTGATGCTATTTAGAGGCAGCACTAAACCGATCATCATCAAAGCAGACAATGGCGAAGATATTATTGAATACATCTCGCCGGTAAGAAGTTACGATTAGATAAAACAGACCATTCAAGGTCTGTTTTTTAGATGGGATATTGATCTAAAAATAAGCATATCATCTCTTTAAAGACATCATACAGCTCTTTAGAGCGATTTTACACCATTTAAGTATATCTATACTAGTTTATGTTTTTCTTTAAATATAACGATAAAAATGCTATAATATCAGTGATAATAATAGAAAGGTTCTATGATAAACATTACTACTGAATTTATCACTTTGGCAGGATTTTTAAAACTTACGAATATGATAGGAAGTGGCGGTGAAGCCAAAATTTTTTTGCGTTTGAACGATGTTGAAGTAAACGGCGAAAAAGAAACCCGTCGCAACCGTAAATTGTATAAAGGTGACAAGATAACTGTTAATGGCGAAGAATTCATTATTTCTTAAATGTATATCAAAAATATTAAACTAAGGGATTACCGCAATTATTCCAAACTCGATCTCGATCTTGAACCTAATATCAATATTATTATCGGAGATAACGGAGCAGGTAAGACCAATATTCTTGAAAGTATCACTTTGATCTCGGATACCAAATCTTTCAGGACCAGAAATGACAGTGAACTGGTTAAAAATGATTGTGAATACTCTTTGATCGCCATCAAGACTAATGATCATGAATTTAAGATGGTTATTAAAGATGAAGGAAAGATATTGTATTTGGATAACACCAACATCTTAAAAACTTCTAAATTTATCGGCAATCTGCATACAGTCCTGTTTGAGCCAAGCAATCTGGAATTATTCTCAGACAGTCCTAAATATCGGCGCCGGTTTTTGGACCTTGAGATAGGAAAAGTATCTAAGGTATATCTTGACTGTTCACTGAGTTACAGTAAATTGCTTAAAGAGCGCAACATTCTTATTAAAAAGAGTGATCGGGATATGGTGTTTTTAAAAACGATCGAAGAGAGAATGATTGAACCTTTAAAGATCATCATGAAGATGCGTCAGGATTTTATTGATTTTATCAACACTAAGATCAATACTTATTATCATTATCTCTCACAAAGCGATCATAAGATCGATCTGATTTATGAACCATCTTGTGATATTGATGATACAAGTATTAAAAAGATGTTTGAAAAGAGTTTTGAGAAAGATCTGATCCTGGGTCATACCACCAAAGGTGTTCACAAAGAAGATTTCAATTTCTATTTTGATGATCACAAGATCTGTGATTATGCCTCACAAGGTCAAAAAAGGATGGTTATGATTGCATTCAAACTATCTTTGATCGATTATATCAAAGATAAGATCAACGATCTTCCGATCTTGCTTTTGGATGACATTTTATCGGAACTTGATAAAGGCAATAAAGAAAGATTATTAAAAGTATTACCTAAACATATTCAAACCATTATCACTACTACTGATCTTAATGATCTTAGTATCCATAGTGGTTATCGACTTATAGAGATAAAGAAAGGCGGGGATATAAATGTCGAAGATAGATGCTGAACATTACACAGCAGATGATATACAGGTCTTAGAGGGTTTAGAGGCCGTCAGAGTAAGACCGGGTATGTATATCGGTTCCACTTCTTCTAAAGGACTTCATCATTTAGTATGGGAGATCGTTGACAACTCCATCGATGAAGCTTTGGCAGGTTTTGCTTCTACTATCTATGTAACAGTAGATAAAGATGATGTTGTAACAGTCAGGGATGATGGGCGTGGTATGCCGGTCGCTATTCATGAAAAGACTGGTATTTCAACTGTTGAAACGATCTTTACTGTTTTACATGCTGGCGGTAAATTTGGCGGCGGTGCTTATAAAGTATCGGGCGGTCTGCATGGTGTTGGCGCCAGTGTCGTCAATGCTTTGAGTGAATGGCTGGAAGTGAAAGTCTGTCGTGATGGCAATATTTATTTCGTACGTTTTGAAAACGGCGGACATACCAAAGAACCGCTCAAGATCATCGGTAAATGTGATCCTGAATTCACCGGCTCGGAAGTAAGGTTTAAAGCTGACCCGGAGATCTTTAAAGAAGGTACAGCTTATGATTATCAGACTTTATATGAACGCTTCAGACAGATTGCTTTTTTAAATAAAGGTATCAAGATCGTTTATCGTTATGAAAAAGGTGAAGTCAAAGAACACACTTTCTGCTATACCGGCGGTTTAAAAGAATATGTTGCCTTCCTTAACCGTAATAAAAATGTCTTGCATGAAGATATTATTTATGTAGAAGGACTGGATGAAGAAACAAATATTTCCGTGGAAATAGCTTTACAGTATAACGATACTTATGTATCCAACATCTATTCTTTCTGCAACAACATCAATACAATTGAAGGCGGAACACATGAAGAAGGCTTTAGAGCCGCTATCAACAGGGTCATCAATAAGTATGCCCGTGATAATAACTTCATCAAAAAAGAAGAAGATTCCCTGCAGACTGATGATATCAAAGAAGGTCTAACGGCGATCATCTCTATCAAACACCCTAATCCTCAATATGAAGGACAGACTAAATCTAAACTAGGCAACGCTGAAGTTCGTAAGGTGGTTTCGGATATTTTCTCGCAAGGTCTAAGCCGCTTCCTTTTAGAACATCCAAACGATGCTAAAGAGATTATTGAAAAAACGATCACCGCTTCAAAAGCAAGGATCGCTGCCCGTAAAGCCAGAGAGCTGACCAGAAGAAAGAACGCTCTGGAAGTATCTTCTTTACCTGGCAAGTTAGCCGACTGTTCATCTAAAGATGCCAGTATTTCCGAGATATACATCGTCGAGGGTAATTCAGCCGGCGGCAGCGCCAAGGGGGGCCGTGATTCAACTTTCCAGGCTATCTTACCTTTGCGTGGCAAGATCTTAAATGTAGAAAAGGCCCGTTTACACAGGATCTTTGATAATGCCGAGATTCGTTCAATGATCACAGCTTTCGGCTGCGGAGTGGGCGATGAGATCGATCTTTCCAAACTTCGCTATCACAAGATCGTCATCATGACTGATGCTGATGTCGATGGTGCGCATATCTGTACATTGATGCTTACCTTCTTATACCGTTATTTAAGACCGGTCATTGAAGGCGGTTATGTCTATATCGCTATGCCGCCGCTTTATAAGATCCAAAAAGGCAATGCCATCAGATATGCTTATACTGATATTGAGTGTGAAGAATATAAAAAAGAATTTGTGAATAACTATAAGATCCAAAGATATAAAGGTCTTGGCGAGATGAATCCGGAGCAGCTTTGGGAAACGACTTTAGATCCGAAAGTGCGCACTTTAAAACAGGTGACGATCGAAGATGCGATGGATGCTGATAATGCTTTCAGTATGCTTATGGGAGATGAAGTAGAACCACGCCGTAACTTCATCATTGAAAATGCCCATTATGCTAACTTGGATATTTAGGAGGTATCATAATGGACGACAATTATATTGAAAATTTTAATCACGGTAAGATCAAACAGGTCAATATTGCCAAAGAGGTCAGAGATAACTTCTTGGATTATTCGATGTCTGTCATCGTGTCAAGGGCCTTGCCGGATGTCAGAGATGGTCTAAAACCGGTTCACCGCCGTATCCTTTATGCGATGCATGATATGGGTATTACCAGTGATAAAGCTCATAAGAAATCAGCCCGTATCGTTGGTGAAGTATTAGGTAAATACCATCCGCATGGCGATACAGCCGTCTATGAATCAATGGTTAGAATGGCCCAGGATTTCTCTTATCGTTATCCTTTGGTAGATGGACATGGTAACTTTGGTTCAGTCGATGGCGATGAAGCAGCAGCGATGCGTTACACTGAAGCCAGAATGTCGCAGGTCGCCGGGGAACTTTTAAAAGACATCAACAAAGAAACGATCGACTGGGTCGATAACTACGATGCATCTGAAAAAGAACCATCCGTTCTGCCCTCTAAATTTCCTAACTTATTAGTCAATGGCTCGACTGGTATCGCTGTCGGTATGGCTACTAATATGCCGCCTCACAATTTAAAAGAAGCTATCGATGCAACGATCGCTGTTATGGAAGATCCTGATATATCGATAAGCGAGTTAATGGAAAATCATATCTATGGCCCGGATTTCCCGACTGGTGCTTATATCGTAGGTAAAAGCGGTATCCGTCAGGCTTATGAAACCGGCAGAGGTGCGATCATCATCCGTTCCAAAGTTGATGTCGAAACAATGGACAACGGCAAAAAACGTATCATCGTCAAAGAAATACCATATCAGGTCAATAAAGCGGTGATGGTTGAAAAGATCGCTTCCTTGGTAAGAGATAAGGTGATTGACGGCATCACTTCCTTGAGTGATGAATCCAACAGAGAAGGTATCAGGATCGTTATTGAACTTAGAAAAGATGTTCAAGAAGATGTTATCTTAAATCAGCTTTATCGTTTAACTTCTTTACAGACTTCTTTTGGTGTCAACAACGTCGTTCTTGTCAACAACAAGCCGATGCTTCTTAATATCAAAGATATGATCGGTTATTATATCGATCATCAGGTTGAAGTGATCAATCGCCGTACAGCTTTTGATTTAAAGAAAGCTGAAGACAGGGCGCATATCTTAGAAGGTTTGAAGATAGCTCTTGATAATATTGACGCCGTGATCGAAACGATCAAAAAATCCAAAGATAACGCTGATGCGATCTATCAGTTGACTACTAAATTCGCTCTTGATGAGATCCAGGCTAAAGCTATCTTGGATATGCAGTTAAGAAGACTTACCGGTCTTGAAAGAGACAAGATCCTTGAAGAGCTGCGCAATTTAATGATCACGATTGACGATTTAAAAGATATTTTAGCTAATCATTCAAGAGTAGTTGAGATCATTAAGAATGAACTCTTGCAGATCAAAGAAAAATACGGTGATGATAGAAGGACAGAGATAATCGATGGTGATATCGATGTTGAAGATGAAGATCTGATCCCAGTTAAAGATGTCTTAATCTCAATGACGATAAATGGATATATCAAGCGTTTGGCTATCGATACTTACCGTACTCAAAACCGTGGCGGCAGAGGTGTAAAAGGTATCACTTTAAATGAAGATGACATCATCGCTCAAAACCTTATGATGTCCACACATGATTGGCTGCTTCTATTCTCTGATAAAGGTAAGGTATATCGTATCAAAGGTTATCAAGTACCAGAAGCTTCAAGAAATGCTAAAGGTATTCCGCTTGTAAATTTATTGAATCTTGATAAAGATGAAAAGATCAAAACTTTAGTAACGATCAAACGGGATAATGAAGAATATAAATACTTATTCTTTGTAACTAAAGATGGTCTATGCAAGAAAGTTGCAATCTCCGAATTTGACTCGATCAAGAAAAACGGCAAGATAGCCATTTCTTTAAAGGAGAATGATGAACTGGTTACTGTTAAATTAACCACCGGCAATGATGAGATCATCATTGGCGCTTCCAATGGCAAAGCAGTAAGATTCTCCGAAGATACCGTCAGACCAATGGGCAGAACAGCTGCCGGTGTCAAAGGTATGAATGTTGATGGTTCGATCGTTATCGGTGCTGCCAGCGATAAAGAAGGGGATCATATCTTAGTCGTTTCTAAGAATGGTTATGGCAAAAAATCCATTCTTGATGACTACCGCTTGACCTCAAGAGGTGCCAAGGGTGTCAAAACTTTAAATATCAATGAAAAGAATGGTGACTTAGTAGCTCTTAAAGCGGTAAAAGAAAATGAAGACTGCATGATCATGACAAGTGATGGCATCGTTATACGTATTGCCTTGGATAATGTTTCAATATTAGGCAGAAATACGCAAGGTGTCAAACTTATCAAAACTCAAGATGATACTTGTGTTTCGGCAGTCACGATCTTAGATCATTCTGAAGAGGAAGAAGAATAACAAAAAGATGTATGGCCTTGGTGATAAACTGAGGTTATACATCTTTTTACTTTATATAACATTCGATATTTAATGATGCTGTTTAAGCAAGAACTTGTGTTTTTGAACACTTTTATTTTATTCACTCGCTAAAAGATTAAATCATCATTTGAATAAATTAACTTTCATTCGATGAAAGAAACGACTTTATAAAAATAATGACGATTGACAAGCAAAGCCAAAAGAGCGTTTTGGGTATATGGTATTGATCAAGGAGAAATAACAATTCTTGGTGTGGAGAATCACCCGGGAATAAAAGGGGAGCTTACAAAAGAATAAAATTATCAAAGATAAAGCCCTGACTAGAAATATAATCTTATTTATGCACGCACGGGCTTTAAATGAACATTCTGACACAGTGTAAGTTATTTGGTTTATAATCGTGCATCTTAAAAGGTGCCTATTGTTTTTTACTCAAATGTAATATAAAATTCTGATATAGCGAAAAAGGGATAAGTAATTATAGCTTGATCAAAGAGAGATGATGGCTGGTGTAAATCATCATCAAGCGTTAATGAAATCTACCCTTTAGCTGATCTTAATCGATCACGTACAGTTGCGTTAAAACTTTGAGCAGCAAATAAGGTGGCACCACGGTATATATCGTCCTTTAAAGGTGCTTTTTTAATGGAGGTTAACTATTAATAGTCAAGTCTAAATTAAAACTTTTGATCAAACCACTATCAAAAGAATCAGTATTTCATGATTTTTTAAAAGATAGATTTGTCGATGCTGGATAAGGTGCTACCTTACCTTGTCCATGTCAAAATCAAGATCATTTTTCTCTAGTGTATAAATGATCTTGAGAAGGCGTTTGGCAAGATGGCTCAAAGCTACTCTATGCACTTTGCCTTCACTTCTCTTTTTATGATAGTAATCGTAAAAAGGCGGTATATGGATCAATGTGGTTATCGCACAGTTCATGATGTGTCTTCTAAGATATGAAGATCCGTGTTTGACCATATGACCAGTGTATTCACTTTCTCCAGATTGGTAAGTAGATGGTTCAAGGCCACAGAAAGCTATGAGCTTATTGATGTCTTTGAATCGTTTGATATCACCGATCTCAGAAAAGATACTGGCAGCACTGATGATCCCGATGCCAGGTATAGAAGAGATGTGAGAGTTGAAACACTTATACTCTTCGATTATCACTTCATCGATCTTATCGATGACTTGATCTAGTTCTTTGAAAAGCTCAAGATGATATCTCAATTGAAAGATAAGGATCTCGTCTTCGTTGCCTATCGTGTCTTTAGCTTCTTCTTTGATCTTGCAAAAAGAGGCATAAGATATTGGCTTTTTTAGTTCTTTGCACATCTTATCATAAGAAGATCTAGTCATATTAGCCATCTTTGACGGATAACCATAATTCTCTAAAAGATATAGAGCCGATCTAGATTTAAAGCCGTTTGAAAAGTATTTTTTGAACTCTGGAAATATCTTATCTAAGATGTTGGTCATCTTCACAAGATGGCGTGACCTTTCATCCACAAGATTTACTCTATCTCTTGTGAGTGCTTTAAGACATGACAAATGATAAGATGATAGTGGATAGGGCTCATACTTGATGCTAGACAAGTAAGAAGCTATAAGGCGGGCATCGATCTTATCGGTCTTCGTTCTTCTAAGGGTGGTAGCTTTTTTGAACCGATCGATAAGGATAGGATTAAATTCCATAAAGGAGTATCCTGATCTTTCAAGATAGATCTTGAGATTCATGCCATAGTGTCCAGTAGCTTCAAGTCCTATCCTTTTTTCAAACTTAGGATCAAGACTTTTTAAGGCACTATGCAAGGTGAGAAATCCTGTCTTATCATTGGTGATAGTGAATGAGTCTTTGATGACTTCGCCATTATCATCCATGATGAAGCAGTCGTGTTTGAATTTGGCAATATCTATGCCAATAAAATAGGTCTTCATTCTGATTTCCTCCTTTACCTATTTGTGTACTTGGTTTTCCACATGTTTAACTTCGTGTATCCTCGTGCTTCATTAAACTTTAAAAGTTGATCAACTAATTGACACTTATAAAGAAAAACTGTGGCAGGAACCTCCAATATCAGTCAAACAAAGCGCTGAATCAACACAGATACAAATCCACAGTACACATACATCAAGCATAACAGTCGGCCAACCGTTATGCTCAATGAATTATATTTGTTGGCCAGAAAGGAATATATTATCTATCTGACCTATATAGATAATACGAGG
>CALVFL010000014.1 GCA_944326825.1 uncultured Erysipelotrichaceae bacterium | reverse complement strand
GATAATATCATACCTATCCTTCCTTACAAACCACTAAAATGTATTTTCTCATTTCAAATATGCATTTTAATTCAAGAAATTACTTTCGTGGATCATAAACGGAATTTAGTTTAGGAATTAACGTATTTTTAAACTTTTATATTTTTGCACTTCTTTAGAATATTTTTTGGGAACTTCTTATTTTATTGACAATAACTTTGCGACGGAGGTAGAGTATGTTTTCTAAAATTAACTCGCTTTTTAAAAGAAGTCTGTTACTGCTTCTTATAACTGCAATGTGTCTGACATCATTTCTAAAAGTTGATGTCAGTGCGCTCAGCGGTAATTTGAATCGACCGTTTGGCGGCTTTCAGGCCAAGTTTGTCTTAGAGCCGAGCAGCGGTCATCCCGAAAGTTCCAATTATTGGTGGGGTGTTACCCAGGTCGATAATTATGTGGTTTACTGTATCGATCCTTTAGCCAGAACGCATTTGGACGCTTATTATCAGGATGATTCCCTGATCGATCGTCTAGAACCTTCTAAAAAGGAAAGACTATGGCAGATAGCCTATTTTGGTTATGGTTTTGAAGGGGATAAAGCTACCGAAAGATATATGGCTGCCCAAGAGCTGATCTGGGAGTCGATGACAGTAAAAGAAGTGCGAAATTATGGCGGAAACGACCATTTTAAAGTCAGCTGGAATGCTGCTGCCGAGGATGTCAGCATCGATAAGATCAATGAATATAAAGAGATCATCACTTCGCTTATGAAAAAGCATGATAAAGAGCCTTCTTTTAAAGGCAAAAGCATCAATGTCAAACCTGGCGAGATCGTTGAGCTGATTGATGAGAATGCTGTTTTAGATCGTTACGAATTTGATATTCCCAAAGGTTTGAAACTGATATCCAAGGATGCCAGAACTTTAAAGCTTGAGGTTGTTTCAAAGAATCTCGACAATGTCAAGATATCTTTTTATAAGAAATATCGTCCGCAGGCACCTTATACGCTTGTTTGGGGAAGCGGTGAAGATCAGAAACTGTTTTCAGCCGGTCTTGATCTCTTTGACGAAAAAAGGGGAACAGTAGAATTAAACATCCCTTATGGCAAGATCAAAGTTCATAAGGTCGATGCCGATACCGGTGATAAGACCCAAGGATCGGCCAGCTTTACCGATGCCGAATTCGCCATCATCGATCTTGATACCAATCAGACGATCGAAGTACTGAAAACCGATGCTAATGGTCTTGCCACCAGCAAGGATATTCTGATAGACAAAAAGATCAAAGTATGTGAGATAAAAGCACCTTACGGTTATATCAAGTCGGATACTTGTGCCTTTATTGATCTTGCCGATGACAAGATCATAGATGTCTATATTGAAAACGAGGTTAAAAGAGGCAATGTTCAAGTCAGAAAGTTAGATAGCGAAACAAGGACCGCCGCACAGGGAAGTGCTACATTTAAAGGTGCCGAATTCACGATTTATCTAAATGGCGAAGCTAAAGAAACACTGATCACGGATGACGCAGGTATCAGTAACCTTTCCAAAGATTATCCTATAGGCACAGAACTGAAGATCTGTGAAACCAAAGCTCCTGACGGTTATGAAGAACGAGAGAATTATTGTCAATATGTTATAGTCAAAGAAAATGAAACTTTGAATCTCGAATTTAAAAATGATGTTAAAAAGGGCTTTATCAGGATTTATAAAAGAGATCTTGTCAGCGGTGATGAGTTAAGGGGCGACAGCAGTTTTGATGGTATTGAGTTTATCTTGAGCGCTGAAGGTTTTGAAGATCAGAAACTGATTTTAAAAGACGGCAGCGACTATATAGACAGCGAAAGATCTTATCCTATCGGTACGAAAGTAAAGATCAAAGAAATAACCAACCAATATTTCAACGAAAATAATGAAATTAAAGAAGTAGAGATCAAAAATGCCGGTCTAAACGAGATGACGCCTAATGAAGTCACTTTTGAAAATGAATTAAAAGAGGGCAAGATCGAGATCATAAAGTTTATTAAAAACGATGAAGATGGACAAAGTCAGATCGAAAAACCAGCAGTGAATTTTGAATTTGCGATCTGTTTAAAAAGTTCCAACGAATTATACGAAACCATCACTACTGATGAAGACGGCAGGGCAGTTTCTTCATATTTGCCTTATGGTACTTATATCGTTAAAGAGATCACTGAATATAGCGAGGGCATAAAATATGATAAGCTTCCGGATTTTGAAGTTGAAATATTTGAAGATGAAAAGACTTACTTAAAGATCGCTTCCAATTATGAAGTGATGAGCGAAGTAAAGTTCGTCAAGATCAATGGCGATACCAGAATACCGATGGCTAATATGAAATTTTCACTTTTTGACAAAGACGGCAACATCATCAAAATGCTGACTAGTTATCCCAAAAAGGAAGAGATCACGGTCTTTGAAACCAACGATGAAGGTTATTGCGTTTTGCCTGAGAAGCTGAAACTGGGCAATTATTATCTAAAGGAAATAGCTGCTCCCGACACGGCGATCGGTATTGAAGGATTGCTTCCGATCTCTGTCGATGATAAAGAAGTAGTGATCGAGATAACCAATGACATCAAACACGCTAAGATCGTCATCGACAAAAAGGGTCTGATTTTAACAGGTGTCGATAAGAAACAGGAAGATAATTGTGAAGTAAATGAATTGTATTATGAAAGTGCACCTTTAAGCGATACCGTATGGAAAATATACGCTAAAGAAGACATCTTTGCCAACGACATCGATCATAGTCTGCTTTATAAAAAAGATGATCTCGTCGATACTTTGGTCACTTCTTACGAGAAGACTTATTCTAAAGAACTGCCGCTTGGAAAGTATTATGTGAAAGAGATAAAGACCAAAGACGGCTATCTTCTAGATGAAAAGATCTATGAATTCGATCTTACCCAAAGCGATGAAGAAGTAAAGCTTGCAGAATTATCTTCCTTCAACAGGATCAACAAGGTGTCGATCAGGTTTAAGAAATCATTTGAATTTGATGAAGATATCGATATCAGTAAAGTTAAATTCGCTCTTTTCAATAAAGATCCGCTGGTTGATAGTAATGGCGAAGTCCTTTTGGCGGCAGATTCAATACTTAAAGTGGGCGGCATTGACGAAAACTATAACAGCGAAGGTTTTGCTGAACTGATCTTGCCTGAGGGCAAATATTATATAAAAGAAATAGCGACTGATGACGATTATCTGCTGAGCGAAAAAGTCTTTGAATTTGAATTTGCTTACAGTGATGAAGAAGTGCAAATAATCGATTTTGGCAATATTGAAAACAAGCATCGCCGCTTTGGCAAAATAGAGATCCATAAAACGGGCGAAGTCTTTGAAGGCGTGAACATCAAAGAAAGTGCTTTTGGGAAGATCTATGAACCGTACTTTAAAGATGGTGGAATAACTGCTGTTTTTGGAATCTATGCCGCCAATGATCAAAACGGCTATAAAAAAGATGAACTGATCCAAACTATCACAAGCGACGAAAACGGCGATGCAGCATCTAATGAACTGCCGCTTGGTGAGTATTATTTAAAAGAACTATCAAATGACGGTCTGCATCATCTTGACGATCAAAAATATGAGTTCAAGATCGAATATCGTGAAGATCGTTATGAAGATGTCGAAGAACTTTCTTTAAAAAATGAAAGGATCAAAGCTAAGATCATTTTAGAGAAGATCTTTGAAGATGATAGTTTTGAGGCATATAAAGAAACCTGTTTTGGCATTTACGCTAAAGAAGCCATCAAAAATAAAGATGATCAAGTTTTGATCGAAGAAGATAAATTAGTCGCATTATGTCCTTTAGAAAAGAACGCCGATAAGTATTATCTGAAATCGCCTGATCTGCCGAAAGGAAGTTATTATCTCAAAGAATTAAAGACTCATCCGGCTTATGAGGTAAATGAAGATATCGTAGAATTCGAGATCGCATTTGATGAATCACTGAACGATAAGACGATCGATCTTGAAAAGATCGTCAATTCAAAAAAGATGATCACCGTCTATTTGAATAAGGTCGATTACAGCGATACGCTTTTAGATGGTGCAATCTTTGGCATTTACCGTAATGGTGAATATCTTGGCGATCAGGTCAGCGGCGGAATATACTTAAAATGCGAAAGCGGCAGCACCATCGATCTAAGCAAGGGTGCCGGTTTTGAAAAGTTTGACAGATTCAAAAGTGAAGACGAACACTATCTTAACCTTGATCTTGCTGAAGGCGTTTATTATACCCGCATCAATAATGATCAAAATTCGATCAGAAAACATGTCGTTAAAAAAGGTGCAATATGTCTAGAAGGCATTGAATATGGTGATGAACTGATCTTTGAAGAGATTAAAGCTCCTGAGGGCTACAAGATCGATGATCCGTATTTAAGACTGGAAGTTAAGACCGATGACAACTATCTTTCTATTGACCGTGTCAATGATCTGATCATCATCCCGCCCAATACCGGTGTCAAAGAGCTGATCGATGTATGTCTTTTGGTCGTCTTGCTGATACTCGTCGTTATAATGCTGACTTATTATCTTATGACCAGAAGAAAAAAGATGTCTTGAAGCTCAAGACATCTAATCTTTTTTAACTATTTCTAACAGAAGCTCGCTTACTTTTTTCATCTCATTGACAGATACATACTCATATTTGCCATGACAGTTACGGTCGCCGGTGCCAAGATTTGGGCAAAGCAGCCCTTTATAAGTGAGCATCGCACCATCAGTACCGCCTCTGATCGGATTTGAGATCGGATCAAGACCGACTTTTACCATCTTTTCTTTAACTCGCTCAACGATCTCGATCTTGGGTTCGATCAATTCTTTCATATTGGCGTATTCATCTTTTATTTCCACCTTTAAAATATCAGAATATTTTTTGTTGATGAAGTCTTGGGCATTATAGAAATCTTCTTTCTGTTTTTCAAACAGTTCCTTATCATGGTTGCGGATGATATAGTGCATAAGAGTATTTTCACAATCGCCGCTCATGTCTAAAAGATGATTGAATCCTTCATACTTTTCAGTATAGGCCGGCTTGGCTTCTTCTCTTAAAAGCGAATTGAATTCCATACCGATAAGCAGGCTGTTGATCATCTTGTTTTTGGCACTGCCGGGATGAATGCTCAGTCCTTTGATTTTTACTGTCGCACTGGCAGCGTTGAAGTTTTCATATTCTATTTCATTAGCATCGCCGCCATCTACCGTATAGGCATAATCGGCATCAAATGCCTCTATATCAAAGTGATCAGTGCCTTTGCCTATCTCTTCATCAGGTGTAAAGGCGATCGAGATCTGACCATGTTTGATGTCTTTGTTTTGATGCAAAGTTTGAAGCATGTCCATGATGCAGGCAATGCCGGCTTTATCATCGCCGCCTAGCAAAGTAGTTCCATCAGTAACGATCAGGTCGCTGCCGATATCTTTTAAAAGACAGGGAAATTCTTTCGGGTCCAGCTTGATGTTTAATTCTTTATTCAGGGTGATGATGCCGCCGTGGTAATTTTTAACTAGACCCGGATGAATGTTTTTGCCGCTCATATCTTCACTGGTATCCATGTGGGCGATGAGTCCGATCTTAGGCGCATTTTCGATATTGGCCTTTAAGTGGCCATATACGACACCATATTCACTTACATAAGCATCTTCTACTCCCAAAGCCAAAAGCTCATCTTTTAAAAGATTAGCTAAAATCAGCTGACCGTCACTGCTTGGCACCGTGGTGCTGTTTCTATCAGAAGTGGTTTCAATCATTACATATTTGATAAATCTATTTACAATATCCATCTTTCATCCTCCTTAGGAATATTATACTTCGAAATAATTTGGGGAAAACAATTATTTATTGTCTATAACTATGTGAAGGAGGTAAAAACAATGCAGAGTATCAGAGTAGAACCTGCTAAACTGTTGAAGGTCGCCCAGAATATCGATACGGCCAGAGATGATTATAAGAGATTATATACTCAGCTTTATGCAACGGTCGATCGCTTGTCAAGTGTTTGGCAGGGCAAAGACAATCAGGCATTCATCGCTCAGATCCGGGGTTTTGAGGATAATTTCCGGCGGATCAATGTCGTTATGAATCAGTACAGCGATTTTTTAAGAAACAGTACGCAGGGTTATGAAACGACTCAAAATGAATTGTATTCACAGGCAATGCGCTTAAGGAGGTAATGATGAGCAGCATTAACATTTCACTCAATGAAGTAAATGATCTTTCTAATGAGATCAAAAGGATCAATACCAACATCTTAGACATTTTAAATTATGCTAAACAGGAGATGATGTCTTTAAGCAATGACTGGCAATCATCTGGCTCGGAGATGATCAGAAATCGTTTCCAGTATTTTTCCAACAAATTTATTGAACAAAAAGATGTGATCGATTCTTATGCCAAGTTTTTGGATTATACAGTAGCTTCGTATGATTCTTTAGAAACGACTATCACCAAAAATGCTTCGTCCATTTCGTAAGCAGATACTATGGATAATGAGCCTGTTTATTATTATCGTTACTTGCACAGGCTGTAATTATCAGGATGTATATACTAATAGGAAATGGCTTTCTGATCTTGCTGACAAGACTGGTATTCTAAATTATACCAATGATGAACCCTATTTTGAAAAGGTCCAGAAAGATGATGAAGATTTTGCCTGTATTCAAGCCTTAGTTGAATGGGGCGTCATCAATAAGACCGATGACATCGATTTTGAGGCTGAAGCTGACCGTGATTTTGTGGCCTATACTTTAGAGTCTTTTTTAGACAATGATGAAACTTATGAAATAGAAGATGCAGCCAAGTCGCATTGGCACGCCGACTTTGATAAAATGGTCGCTAATAATATCTGGGAAGTAGATAGAGGACATATCTATACGCAAAAAGAGGTATCAAAAAAGGAAGCGGAAATCATCATTGATAAGGTTTTAAACGTCATCAATCATCGGGAATTTGTAACCGAAAGCAAGTTCAGCTATAACGAAGCCAAGATCCAAGACAGTGAGCTTTTCAAGGTCGATAAAGATCTTTATCAAAGCAGTTATAAGTTAAAAAGCGATGATGTCGTATTGACGGATGAGGGTTATAAAACGATCATCGATGGTGATGACGGACTTTATCTTACTAAGGACAGTAGTCCCTTAGAAGTGTTTGAAGAACTTTATTTCGCTTCGTCTGAACCTTTGGATTTCTCAAAAGCTTACATCGAAGAAGTGCTGGAGTTTAAAGATGATGCCTCGCTATATAATGATGACCGCTATCAAAGGATGGCCAATAGTTCTGATACAAGAGTGGTTGAAAAAGATGGTTTCTATATCTCTTATAAACTTGGCATCAACCATTTCGATCTTTATGTTTCCAAAAAGACAAGCAGCGGGATCAATGCCTTTTTAGATGCCAGTATTTATGACATCAGACCATCTTATCGCTGGCATCATCGCTTCGGAAAGATCGAAGATGCTTATTTCAAGGTAGATTTTAAGACCAGCGAAGAAGTAGGGCTGAATAAAGGAAGATACAATAACCTTTACGCTGATTTCAGTTCTTTATCAGCTGATGATCTTTTTAATTCGCTTAAAAATCTTATGAAACCTAAAGAAGATGTCATTGACAGTTCTTTGACGCTCTTTAAGATTCATCTGCCGATACCTAATTTGCCGCTTGTTGAATTTACCATTGATGTCAAACTCAATATGTATCTATCCGGCAAGATCGAGATAGCTTTGAGTACTGACCATGAAGTAGGTTTAGAGATTAAAGACAATCATTTCAGGACCATCTTCAATAACGATTATTCGTGTGACGGGATCATCAATGCGACAGCTTCTTCTACTTTGAATCTGGGTTTTAATCTGGTGGCTTTAAATCAGGAACTATGTGATCTGACTTCTAAAGTAGGCATCAAAGCCAAAGCTCAGGCTACGCTGCATCTATATGATAAAGACGACAAGATCAAAAGCCAGGCCGTGCAGAGTGAATATGACGATCTAAACGAGATCTTGAAAGATAACAGCGATTTAGCTCTTTGTGGCGATCTTTCGTTGAGCTGGGTTCTCAATTTCATCATCAATTCAAATGATACGCTGGCTTCCCGTTTTGGTTTATCCAAGACCTTTGACATCCTTGACGAAGATGATCAGATCTTTGGCAATAAAAGTCATTTTGAAGACGGAATGTTTGTCGAAAAATGTACCCGAAAAGACCGTCTGCCGCTAGTCGGCGAGGAGCTTGAAACTATTGACACCGATGCGATCATTTTATCTAAATATTCGCTCGTCGTTAAAGGTGACACAGAAGTGATCGATATCAAGGCTTTGCCAAGCGGCTACAGTCATGAAGATCTGATCTATGAGAGCAGTGATGAAAGTGTTGCAATCATCGATGGCGGCAAGATAGTGGCTGTAAAACCGGGAGCGTGCAAGATAAGGATCGCTACCAAGGATGATAAATATGAAGCATATCTCAACGTATTGATTTCTTATGACCAGATTTCAAATTGAAGTTATCGAAGGCGATTTTCTGAATCGCCTTGAACTATGTGATGAACTTGTCTATCAGGATGCCATCGTATTTAGGGTCATAGGCGAAGCTGTTGAAGTGACCTGTTTAAAAGAGTATCGTTTTAAAGATGACTATTATCTAAAAAAGATCACTGAAGGACGATACTTTCTTAAAAAAGAGGGTTGCTTTTTCGAGGTCATTTTAGTGATTATGGCTTGTAATCGAAGGGTCCAAAGGGCTGTATGGCCAAGCGGCGAGATCATCATAGCTAAACATCCTCAAGCTTCACTCGCTTTCTATCATTTAGGGGATAAAGAACTGTTTGCCATTAAAAATGAAAAGATCATCACCAATCTTCAAGATGTATTCATCAACGGAAAAAGGATGAATGATCAGTATTTAAAAGATTATGACGTGATAGAGATCAGAATGTTAAGGATCGTCCATCATCATAATTTTAATGTCCTGATCGGTCATAATTTTCATGTGCATGATCATAATGCTTCGCTGTTACCATCGCCGCTTCGCTCAGAAATCATAAGACCGCTTGAATCTTTCAGAAAACATCAGGAATTAAGAAAGTTAAACTACGATCTTGATATTGATGACTATCTGAAATATGAAAACAGTTCGCCTTTATTTATCAATCTGATTCAAAGCCTGATCATGGTCATGGGTATGGGAGCGATAAGCTTAATCAGTTTTTATACCGGATTAAAAGACGGAAGAAGTGCTTTGGAACTTGTGTCGCTGCTCATCATGCCCACGATAATGCTTATCAGCGCTCTTTCGCTGCCGCTTTTGACCCTCTTGTACAATCGTCGAAAAGTAAAGAAAGATCTTGCTTTGTATAATAAAACGAACTCTTCCAAACTGGACACTTTAGAAAAAACCATTCAAGAAGATCTTCTTTATAATCTAAATGTTTATAGTCTTTATTACTATGATCTTTCAAGGATCCAAAAACTGCTTGATGATAAAAGAGTTTATGAATTAAAAAAAGACGATGAAGCTTTTTTAAATATCGCCTTCTTTAAAGTCAAGTCAGAAAGCGGTCTTGTCATCAAGACCTCTTTTAAAACGACTAGCGAGTTTATAAAAAAGAGATTGGAATCGATATATGACAAATATCATTTGATCGAAGTACCCTTTAAGATCGATCTTAAAAAGTTTTCTTTGATCAAGGTCATTCCTGTTGAAGATACGGTCTTGAAATGGCTTTTGATCCTGGCTTTCAGTCATGATTATAATGATCTTAAAATAGCTCTATGTTTTAAGAAGAGAGATCTTTATGAAATGTACGGCATCAAAGAACTTAGACATCTTTTAAAAAGGAAAAGACTTTATATCGATGACAGCGAAGAACTTAAGGACATCAAAGAAAGAGTAGTCGTTTTCAGCGACAAACTTCCAGGCGGCAGGATTTTTGATAATGTCTGCTGGCTATATTTTGATAAAGACGAGAGTTATCAAAACGAAAAGATGCTTATAGATCTTAATAAAATGCTGATGATCGATTATGTAAATGATCTGAATTATAAGATCAGTGAAGATCTGCTTTTTGATGTCGATTATGAGCAGTATTTTGAAAAACTGCACTCATTCGTTTTAAAAGATGTCAAGGCCAAAAATGAGGCTTTAGGTCTGTTTGACCTTTATCCCAAGTTTACTTTAGAAGACTATAAACAAAGTTCTCAAAACGGTCTATGGGCCTATTTTGGTTATGATGAAAACGGCCGCCCGCTTAAATTTGACATCAGTGAATACGGTATTGGTCCGCATGGTCTGATCGGCGGTGCTACCGGCAGCGGGAAAACTTCTTTCTTGATCGGTTTTATCATGTCGATGTGTTTAAATTACAGTCCTTTAGAGCTCTCTTTAGCGATCATTGATTATAAAGGCAGCGGCATCAAGGATTCACTTTCTTATAAAGGAAAACCTTTAAAACACCTTGAATTATCGCTTACCAACCTTGACCAGGATGAATTCAAAAGATCTTTATCAGCTTTTAAGATCGAATGCGAAAGAAGAGAAAGACTATTTAACCGCTTATCTCTTTTAAGCAATAAAACGATCTTTCACCTGGATGATTACAATAGAACTGATCCTGAGAAATACGGACTTGAAAAGATCTCTAAATTTGTGATCGTCATCGATGAATTTGCTGAATTAAAGAAAGAAAAGCCTGATTTTATGAAAGATGTAATCTCGATAGCGAGAATTGGCCGAAGTCTAGGGATTCAGCTGATCTTAGCTACCCAGAAACCTTCTTTATCGGTCGATGAAGAGATCATGGCTAATGTTTCATACCGGATCGCTTTAAAACTTTTAAGCAAGAATGATTCCTATGATCTCATCAAATGTGACTATGCTGCCAAGCTTAAACACAAAGGCGAATTCTATCTTTACCACAATGATAAGCTCATCTATGGCAAGGCCATCAATATCCGCCTTCCCATCGATCATAAAGCCGGCGCTGAAGTCGTGATCGTGAATAAAAGGCTAAGGCCCATAAAAAAGATCGGCTATAAAAGTTTAAACCCAGAATATGAAATCGATCGGCTTATCAAAACGCTTGTTCAATATGACGGTCCTATCGCTCATAGCGCCTATAAAAAGCCGCTGCAGAGAAAAGATTTTCTTGCGCTTTATAAGGAGTACGGTCTAAAGAAAGGGGAGATTTTGTTTGGAGAATACGACGATTTTTTCAAGATGGAAAACGGTTCTTTAAAAATCAAGCTGTCTGGCAATATCTCGACACTTGTCTATTATGAGAAGAAGAAAGATCAGAAACAGTTTATGGAATCCTTACTGTCTTCACTTATCATCAGCGATCTTCCTTATCATCTTTTATGCATTGGCGATCTTAAAGATGATTTCGTATATCGGGGATGCATGGAGGTCATCGATCCTAATGAACTGGCTGATGTTTACTACATCCTGGACAGTGCTTCTTTGGATGACACGGTCCTTTTGATCAGCGATCTTGAACGTTATCTGCTAGATGAAGAATTTAAGGTCTATTTTGAAAAAAAGATCCGAGCGCTGATCTTAAAAAACATTCCCATCTTTCTTTTTGTGAATAATCTTAAAGCGATCACCTATCGCCTTAAAAGCTGTTTTAAGAATAATTATACATTGCATATCAGCGATAAAGAAGAGATCCTTAATTTCTTTGGCACCTATAATGAATATACCAATCATGATCTGTTTATAAAAGACGGGTATCTGATCGGTTTTAAAATGGCAGAAGTCAAAGCTTTGCCTTTTAAAGCTCCTTCAAAACATCTGCTTAAAACGATACCGTCCCAGATTGAATATGAGTTTAGTGAAAAGGGCTTGTTTATGGGATATGACAAGCATTCAAGAGAGAAGGTTTATATTGATCTCAAAAAAGGGGTATTGCTTAGCGGGGCTTACAGCGAGTTTGTGGAACGTTTTAAAAAGATCTATCTGAATGAAGACAAGATCACTTACGCTTTGTTTAATGAGATCGATCCTAAAAAGTATTATCATTACATAATATGGGTCGGACCGAATATCCGCAATCAGTTTCTCTTTACTCCTGTCTATAAAGAAGAGCTGCAAAACAAAGAGATCTATCTTCATCAAAGGGATAATAAAGATGAGGTGATAATCCATGTCGGAGGATAAAAGACGGCTGTATCTTCATGATGAACTCAACGGTCAGACAATGGAAGTGATCTTTTCTTTAAAGCTTACTTTTAAAGAGAATATCGAACTTTTAAAAGAACTGATACCCTTTGATTATGAGGTCTTTATTCTTAAAAGTCAGGGCATCATCATAAATGACAGCGATCTTTTAAACGGCATAATTGACGGGGAAGTTATTTTAATCTATTGATAATTGCGTTAAAATAGTCGTATGCTTAAAAAGATATTGATCGTTTTATTGCTTGTGATCGGAAGCGTGGAAATAAAAGCCGAAGAGAAAAGCTACTATTTATATGAATCGACTACCGGCGGTCTAAAAGAAGTTGCAGCTTTTGGCGATTATCAAGAAGCAGCTTCCAACTATGAAAAGCAGCTTGATAACTATGGCAACCTTGTCCTTAAGAGGGATGATAAAGTATTGCTGATGGAATATGGCATCGTGGCTTTTAATACCAATGATACCTGTACGCTCAATCTGACTTACGATCATGAAGACAAGGGCAGCAAAGAGCTTAACGGCTGCTATGGAGTTGATGCTTTGTATGTCGCTTCTAAAAGCGATCATGAGAAAGTGGCATTTAAGATGTCGGATACTTTCGGCAAGATCGCTATCGATGATGTTACTTTATATCCATACGAACTGCTGAATGTACGGATCAGTGAGTACACAGTGAATAGCGGAGAATTGTATCATGACATCAAAGCACAGCTAAATTCTGACTACTATGCCTATCACATCAAGCTAGACAAAGCTCCGTCTTATCTAAGCGAGGGCAGTTATTTCAGTTATGACGGTCATTATTTTTATGATGATTTCTATAAGATGAGCGATGATGTGAATAAAAACAGTCATGCCAAAGCTGTCAATACCGATGATCCATACTATAACTACTATATGTATCTCCCTCATCGCAGTCTTAGCAGTTATGACTATACCGAGCTAGAAACTTATTTTGAAGATAATTATGCCTTTAAAGACCGCTTGGATTCTTATGAAGACAACAACAGCGATCTCGCCAACGATGTTGTCAACCGTTCCCAATACGTTGATACGATCGAAGACTTCTTTGCCTATCAGAATATTTATGGTGCCAACGCTCTTTTAATGCTGTCTTTAAGTATCTTAGAGAGTTCTTATGGCAAAAATGCCATGGCCTATGACATCAATAATCTGTTTGGACATCTGGCTTTTGACTCTGATGAAGAAAGGTCGGCCCAGCGCTATTCTTCAGTCGTTTCTTCGATCTACTCCCATGCCCGCTACTTCATCTCTAACCGTTATTCAAATCCAAAGACAGCACTATATAACGGCAGTTTTTTTGGCAATTTTAAAAGCGGAATGAATGTGGAATATGCCATCGATCCTTACTTTGGTGAAAAGACCGCTGCCAATTATTATGAACTGGATCTAAGTCTGGGATTAAAAGATCATAATGCCTATGCTTTGGGCATCAGCAATCAGGACACGATCACGATTTATAACAATGAATATCTAAACAGCGTCCTTTTAAGGATCAGTGATATAGCCCCTTACAGCATGATCATCTTGCAAGAAGGCGATGATTATTATAAAGTACAATTCGACAGATCAAACAGCAGCGCTGATTTTTACGATTTTGAAGATGCGGTCGGTTATGTAGCTAAAAATACTTTTCAGACGATACTTAATAAAGATAAGATCAGCGAAAAGACCTATCATACCATCACTTTTGATGCTGACGGGGGAAGTTATGACCAAGAAGCCAGTATTTCTATAAAAGTAGCTGACGGCAAGCTTCCGGCGATGATCGCCCCCCAAAAAGACGGTTATGAATTTAATGGCTATGATAAAGAGATTGCTTATGCTAAAGAAGACACTACCTATAAAGCAGAGTATAAAAAGATCGCCAGCGTGGAAGTGATCAGTGAACCATCCAAGGTTAATGAACTTCATCAGCATTTGAGTTTAAAAGGCGGTAAACTTAAGGTCACCTATGAAGATGGCACCAGCAAAGAGATCGCCATGAATACTGATATGATAAAGGCCTATGATGTAAATACCGAAGGGGAGAGCGTGATAAATGGTGCATATTGCGGAATAGCCTTCAGTTTCACCACCCTTTTCAGCAAAGATCTGGCTGAAGATCGGGAATATATCAAAGAAAACCTCAAAGAGCTGGTCAGCAACTATCAGGAATATGCGATCTATGATGAAGCGGTCTATAATGATCTCATCGCTAAACTAAAGACGATCGATTATCCTTTGGAAGCTGATGACATCAGAGTTTTGGATGAGATCGCCAAAACCTATTACGAGGATAAAGTGAGCCTGGCGATCGATGACAACCATTATGATCTCAATGTATCCGGCATGTATCTGGCTTTGGACTTCAGCGAGTCTTTGAACAGCACTAAACCGCTATTCAAAGATACCTACCGGATAAAGGTTTCTTCGCTTGCACCAGATGACAAAGATACCTTGTCTAAAGTCGGTGAAGCCTATAAATTAAGTGAAATAGACAGCTTTAATATTTCCTTTTATCGCAATTATGAAAAGATCGCCAGTCAGTTTTCCTTTGTGATCTCAATCAAGATCGATGATCTTGATACCAATAAGATCTACACTGTCTATCGCTTGGATGAAA
Organism: uncultured Erysipelotrichaceae bacterium; assembly: GCA_944326825.1. GTDB lineage: Bacteria > Bacillota_I > Bacilli_A > Erysipelotrichales > Erysipelotrichaceae > JAHHTG01. The sequence continues at coordinate 60,748 of CALVFL010000014.1, read as the reverse complement.
ACGGTGACGTTTATAAGTGCAAGAGTTCGCAAACGGAAGATTATGTCCAGTTTGTAACTTCTGCCGACGGTGATTTTATGATCTTTGCCGTCGATTCTTCCAATGCCTATAACTTTACGAATGTCTATGAGAATCTGAACGATACTAACGATGATGATTTCTATTTTGAGCTTGTGATCGAGCTTATTTTGCCGATCGTCATTTTGATCTTAGATGAGATCATGCTGCTTGGGTATCTTTTGATCAAAAGAAAAGGTGACAGATTATGGAAAGATTACAAAAATTTATTGCAAAGTGCAACTATTGTTCACGAAGAAAAGCCGAAGAACTGATCTTAGATGGTCATGTCAAGGTAAACGGCAAGGTCGTTGCGACTTTAGGTTTTAAGGTAGAAGAAAGCGATGAAGTCAGTATTGATGGTGAAGTGCTGAAAGTCGTCAATAAAGTTACCTATCTTTTAAACAAGCCTAAAAATATCATCTCTTCCGCCTTTGATGATCGTGGCAGAAAGACAGTCGCCGATCTTATTGACTGCGAGTATCGTCTTTATCCGATCGGCCGTCTGGACTTTGATTCAAGCGGACTTTTACTGATGTCTAATGACGGCGAGCTTACCAACATGCTCATCCATCCCCGTTTTCATATTCCTAAGGTCTATGAAGTGACTGTTGAGGGCTTGATCAAGCCCGAAGAGATTGCAAAACTTGAAGAAGGGGTTTGGATCGATGACATCAAGTGTCAAAAATGTGAGATCAGACTTCTTGGTCAGACCAAACACAAATCCTTTATGGAAGTCACTATCTATGAAGGCCGCAACCGTCAGATCCGCAAGATGTTTAAAACACTTGACTATGAAGTAACAAGACTTCATCGGATCAGGGAAGCCAATATCGAGTTAGGTAATTTAAAAAGCGGTGAATACCGCCTCTTAAAACCTTATGAGATCAAAAAACTGAGAGAATATCTAAATAGTCATGATGATTGAATCATCTTCTAAATAAGGATCGATAAAGATCGTTTTATAGTTTTTAATGGCTACAAAACCGGCTTTAGATCCTTTTATTTTTTTAACATCCTTTAAAAGACAATAGTCAACGCCCACCGAAGAAGAATAGCGGCCGTTTGAAAAGTAGGCTGCAATATTGGCAGCAAAACGCAAAGTTTCTTCATCAGGTTTGGCCGTATCGATCAAGACATGAGCGCCATGGAGTTTTTGAGCGTGCAGCCAGGTGTAGTCGCTTTTACCGTACTTGAAAGTCAGAATATCATTCTGCAGGTTATTTTTGCCGAAAGTGATCAGATGATCTTTAAAACTGATCTGATATAAATGCCACTTGCTGGTCTTGTTTTTTCTTTTGTTTTTGCGGTTATCCTTTAAATAACCGTATCTGATCATCTCTTCTTTGATCTCTAAAGCATCTTCATAGTTGGCGATGCTCAACTGTTCATTTACTGATCTGAAATAATCAAGTTCATTAGTGGCGATCGCAATCTGTTCTAAAAGATGTTCTTTGGATTTTCTTTTTTTATGATAGTTATGATAATAACGGTTGGCGTTTTCTTTGATCGTATATTTAGGATCAAGTCTGATCTTTTTTTCTTGGCCATCAAAATCTTCAACGCTGACTTCGCTCATTCCTTTGGCATCAAGATCGTGATACATGAATAAAAGATCGCCGAAGTTTCTTAACTCATCACAGTTTTCCGCCTCTTTAAGCGTTTCTTTAAGTTTGACGACTTTATCTTCGTAATGTTTTAACTGCCGTTTGGTGTATTTGAAAAGATCGTCGGTCAGATGTTTGATCCGCTCTTTTTCTTCTAAAGAGTAGTAGAGTTTATCAAAGCCTTCATTCAGATCATAGGCTTTAAAATTTAAAGAAGTATGTTTTAAAGGAATGATGTGATAGACATAATCTTTCTTGTCTAAAGCGATATATAATTTATCAGAAGTCTTTATCTTTTGCATGATTCCTTTAAAATCTTCTTCATTCAAACGGTAATGCACTTCTTTTTCTAAAAGCGGCGAGAAGCCTTGAAACTGTTTGACAAGCGAGATATTTTCATCGTAATCATCACTTTTAAAAGGATCTTTTTTATGCTGGTTTTGCGGCAATACATATTTAGAACCCGGCCAGATGGTACGCTTGTTGTTTTCAAAAGGGGGTATCCTTTTGAAGGCATCCAGGATCTTACCGTTTGCATCGACTAAAACAACATTGGCATACTTGCCCATCAGTTCAACATAGAGATGGTAGTGAACTTCATCATAAAGATCATTTAAAGAACGGATGGAAAGATCGAGATAGCGGTCATAATTGTATTGCCTGATCTCTTCGATGATCCCGTTTAAGATCGTCTTTCTTAAAAGCATCACAAAACCGCTGGGGTTATCGTAGCCCTTATAAGCCTTGTCAGTTAAGTGGATGCGGTTATAGACGCTGTGGCAGGAAATGATCAGATTGGTCCGCTCTTTATTGGCGTGAACATTAAAGACAAGCTCGTTATCCGATACCTGCGTGATACGATTGATCCTGATCGGGAGCCTCCTGCATAGATCTTCTTTTTCTTTGCTTAAAATAATTCCGTCTAAAGCCATGAAAATATTATATCATTACAATCCAAAATGTAGTAATATAGAAATATGAAAAAGGGATTGTTAATAGTTTTCTCAGGACCAAGCGGTGTAGGGAAAGGAACAGTAATTAAAAAACTCATGGAGAATAAGGACCTGAATCTTGTCTATTCGGTTTCGATGACGACAAGAGCTCCACGTGAAGGGGAAGTTGACGGGGTCAATTATTTCTTTGTGTCAAATGAAGAATTTCAGAAAGCTGTCTATAATGATGAGCTTTTAGAACATGCTTGTTTTGTGGACAACTACTATGGAACACCTAAGAAATACGTTGAAAAGATGCGTGAAGAGGGGAAGAATGTCTTGTTAGAGATTGAAACGGTCGGTGCAAAACAAGTCATGAATAAATATAAGTATGATGACGGCTGCATCTCGATCTTTTTAGTACCGCCTGATATCGAAGAATTGAAAAAACGTATCCAAAAGCGTAATTCTGAAACTGATGAGGTCGTAGAAAAGAGGATCCGCAAGGCTGTTCAGGAGTTGAGGGAAACTTTCCGCTATCAGCATGTCGTCTGCAACGATGATGTCGATAAAGCAGTCAGCAAGATAACTGAGATCATTTTAAAGGCAGTGCAATGAAAAAAGTCGCATTAACTCCTCGTTTTTGTGATAAAAAATATGAAAAAGACGGCGTTAACCATGCTTACATTGAGGCAATCAGCAAAAGCGGGGCAACGCCGTATATGTTATGTCTTTCTTTAAGGTCTGTCGCTGATTATGCCAAGGATATGGATGGCTTGCTGATAACGGGCGGTGAGGACATCAATCCTAAACTCTATAGCCAAGATGATGTCAAAAGTCATCGGCTAAGTGATGAATATGATAACTTTGAGATCGAACTTATCAAAGCTTTCCATAAATTAAATAAGCCGATCTTTGGCATCTGCCGTGGCCTTCAGATCATCAATGTCGCCTTTAAAGGCACTTTGTATCAGGACATCGATAAAGAATATCAGGATCTGAAACGACGCCATTTGCACAATTACCATAAAGGCAAACTCAGTCATCGTGTCAAGATAGCAGAAGATTCCTTTTTAGATCATCTCTATCATAAAAAGGAGATGATGGTCAATTCTTATCACCATCAGGCTGTTAAAGATCTCGGAGAAGGTCTTAAGGTTTCGGCTTACAGTGATGACGGGCTGATCGAAGCTTTTGAAGCTGAGAAGATCATCGCCGTCCAATGGCATCCTGAAAAGATCTTTGAGTACCAAAAAGAATTGTTCACCTATTTTATAAACATGCTCTAAATCTATAACATCCATAAAACAAATAAACGCTCCCTCGGGAGCGTTTATTGTATCAGCCATTATCTGTTGTAGTATTCGATTACCAGCAACTCGTTGACTTCGGTATTTAATTCGTTTCTTTCCGGTAAACGGACATAAGTACCTTTTTTGTTTTCTTTATCAACAGTTACATAATCTTTAATAGCTACATTAGCTTCTAAAGCTTCATTGACCAAAGCTAAATTGCGTGATTTTTCTTTGACTTCAATAGTTTGACCAGGTTTTACACGGTAGGAAGGAATATCGACCTTCTTGCCGTCAACTAAGATATGGCCATGGTTGACTAACTGTCTGGCTTGTCTTCTGGTGATGGCGAAACCTAAACGGTAAACAAGATTATCTAATCTAGATTCCAACAATACCAACAAGTTAGTACCAGTTACACCATGCATCTTAGCAGCCTTTAAATAAGTGTTGTAGAATTGTTTTTCGCTAAGTCCATACATGTGACGGATCTTTTGCTTCTCAGCCTTTTGTAGACCATAGTTGCTCTGCTTGATCCTTTTGTTAGGACTGCCGTGTTGTCCGGGGATATATGGACGTTTTACCAGTTCTTCTCCTGTTTCCAAGATAGAGAAGTTCAAACGTCTGGATATACGCCATACCGGTCCAGTGTTTCTTGACATTTTTTCTTTCCTCCTATTTGTGCATGATACGTACAATCTAGGTGTAAATCATTATGAGAAGTGTCAATAATAGAATTTCATCTTAACAGCTGATTACTTTTCGCCACAAGTGGTATTAACGCTTTATTCATAACTTTACATGCTGTTACATATAATGCCTAAATAATATATCATTTAGACGTTCTTTTTGTCAATTATTATTAGATTGTGATAGAATTATTTAGTAGTAACGGAGGGACAGTATGCCACAAAATATACCTTTTGAAGCAGTTATAGCTATCTTAGTATTCATAGCTTTGATCATATTACTCATTCTGGTCAAAAAGATCCAGTCACAGAATCTGAAAAATGAATTAAAAGACATCAATGTGCGTTTTACAGCCGTCAAAACAGTACCATTGGCTTTTAAACTCAACAAAGCTACTTATATTGCCAAGATCAATGATGAATTGCAGCTGAAGGTAGAAGAATACCGTGATAAGTTCGATCAGTGTCAAAAACACCTTGAACAATTACAGGGACTTATTGATTCGATCGAAGATAATATCGCTATCCGCAACACAAGACAAGCCAAAGAATCCATCAGGATCGTCAAGGATAATTTAAAAGACTCTGAAGAAGAAGTCAATGAGATCGAAAAGTTCTTAGATTCAATAACCGAGCAGGAACATGTGCAAAGGGAATATTCCAACACTTTAAAAGAGGAATACCGCTCTTTAAAACAGCAGGCTCAAAAGAATATCGGCGAACTGTCTTTTGCTTATGAGGGAGTTGAAGACCGTTTAAAGGTCTGTGAGAATCTTTTCTCTTCTTTTGAAGAACAGATCTATGCCAACGATTTCGTCAAGGCTCAGGAAGATCTTGAATATATTGCCAAAAACAATGCCGAGATCAGATCCAGCATGGCAGCCATCCCGGAACTTGTTCACATTTCTAAAGGCGTGATCCCGACACTGGTCGATGAAGTAAAAAGAGAATACGATCTCACGAGACAAAGAGGCGTTTATCTTGGTCACATGAATGTCGATACCAGACTCAAAGAGATCTCTTTGAAACTGAATGAATGTGTAAAGGGCATATCCGAAGCTAGAGTCGAAGGCATCAAAGAAGAACTGGAAGCTATCAAAAAAGATTTGAATTCGATATTAGAGAATCTGGCCATTGAAAATGAGGCCTATGATAAAGTCAAGCATAATACCGACAAGATCATCGATACGATCAATGATGTCGAAAAGACCTATAACTATATTGAAACAGTCTATAATCTTGATAAAGAGAAATATAGTCTTGAAGAATTATCAGACATCATCAATTCAAAAGATCAAAAGATCGACAGTTTCAAACATGATTACACTGATCTCATGGCAGTTGTTTCTGCCAATATGACCCCTGCTACGACAGTCTTAGAAAAAAGTGAAAAAGTATTAAAAGAAGTCAGGGAAGAGGACGATAAACTGCATGTCTATAAGAATAAGATCGACAAAGCCTCTAACGATGAAAATCATGCCTTGACACAGGTCGTAAAACTGCAGATCGTTTTAAATGAAGTAGAAGTCAAGATCGCTCAATACCGTCTGCCGGCCATCTCTTTATCATATAAAGAAGATCTGAAAGCAGCCCGGGATAATATCAACGATCTGAAAGTTTTATTGAACGCTGTTCCTTTAAATATACCGGAAATAAATGCCAAACTTAAAGAAACTATTGATTTTGTCTATCATTTATATAACAATGTCAACAATGTCGTCGGCATGGCTTTGATGGTCGAAAATGCCATCGTTTTAGGCAACAAGTACCGTTCATCCTATCCGGAAGTCGATGCCGAACTTTCCAAGGCTGAGTTTGCTTACCTCAATGGTGAATATACACAAAGTTTAACGATTGCTATTGCCTGTATTGAAAAGTTATTCCCCAAAGATGGCGATCAGAAGATAATGGAGTATGCTAAAGGTGTCTAAGATCTATTTGGACAGCGTTTCAACGACTAAGATCAATGATGAAGTCCTGGCAGCTTATAAGAAACTGCTGGAAGATTACTATAATCCGGACTCATTATATGATGAGGGCGTCAAGATCAATGATCTGCAGGAAAGATCAAGAGAAAATATTGCCAAGGCTCTGAGAGTAAAAAGTAAAGAGATCATCTTTACAAGCGGAGCCAGCGAAGCCAACAATCTGGCCCTTAAAGGATTAGCTTTCGCTAATCCTTTAAAGAAACATATCATCTCTTCTTACTATGAACATTCCAGTGTTTATAATGCTTTAGAACAGTTAAGAAGAGTTTTCGGCTATGAGATAACCTATCTTTATCCTGATCACAAGGGTATCGTTTCAAAAGAGGCGATCTTAAAGGCATTAAGAGCGGATACTCTTTTGGTCAGCATCATGCATGTGAATAATGAGATAGGAGCTATCAATGACATAAGCGCTATCGGCAAAGCACTCAAAGCAGATCACAGGGTCTATTTTCATGCCGACTGCACCCAATCTTTAGGGAAGCTTCCCTTAGATCTTGACTATGTCGATTTAGCCAGCTTCAGTGCTCATAAGATCCATGGCATCAAAGGCAGCGGTTTTCTTTATAAAAGGGATGGGGTAAATATCGAACCATTGATCTCAGGCGGACAGCAGGAGTTTTCTTTAAGAGGCGGAACTTCCAATGCCCCAGCCAATATCATCTTAGCCAAGACGGTCCGTCTGGCTCTTGATTTTCAAAAAGATAACTACGATCAGATCAGTGCCTTGCATGATCATTGTCTAAAAGAGTTGGAAAAGATACCTAAGGTCAGGATCAATTCTTTTAAAGACGGCATCAAGACGATCATCAACTTCTCAACGCCTATCTTAAGCGAAGTGATGGTCAATGCCTTAAATCTTAAAGGGATCATGGTTTCCAGCAAATCGACCTGTACTTCCAAGTCCAAAAGTCATTCCCGCTCTTTAGAAGCATTAAATATAAATGATGATTATGCGATCAGGATCTCGTTTGATTATGACAACACCTTTGAAGAGATCGATCGTTTTATTGAAGCATTAAAGGAGATTATAGATAAATATGAATACCGTCAGATATGATTACATCGTTTGCCGTTATGGTGAACTGGTCTTAAAAGGCAAAAACCGCAAAGAATTCATCAACTGTCTTTTCAATAATACCAAAACAGCTTTAAGTTCTTTTAAAACACTGGAACTCCAAAAAAGTCATGACGGTATCTTCATTCATTTGAATGATGAAGATCATAAGGAAGTCTTGGATCGTTTAAAGGATATCTTTGGTTATTCTTATTTCAGTGCTGCTTTAAGAACGGAACGTGATCTTGAAGACATCAAGGCCAAGGCTTTAATGATCGCTGATAAAAGCGAGGCCAAGACTTTTAAAGTCATCGCCAAACGAAATGACAAGAGTTTTCCATATCAAAGCGATGCGATCAATCGTCAGGTCGCTAAAGAGATTCTTGAAAAGACCAATCTTAAAGTGGATGTGCATGATCCGGAATTAAAGATCTTTATCCGGGTCAAAAACGATTGTGCTTATGTAATGGATGAAAAGATCAGGGGTCTAGGCGGCTATCCGGTCGGGATCAATCATAAGGCATTAGTGATGATGTCCGGCGGTATAGATTCGCCAGTAGCGGCTTTTTTAACGATGAAAAGAGGTTTAAAGATCGAATGTATCCACTTTGCCTCAATGCCTTATACTTCTAAACAGGCTTTAGACAAAGTCTTAAAATTAGCTAAACAGATCAGCTATTATCAAAATGACATCATCGTGCATGTCGTGCCTTTTACTGATCTGCAATTAGCCATCTATAAGAATGTCGATGAGCCTTATGCCATTACGATCATGCGCAGGATGATGTATCGGATAGCGGACAGACTTTGCCAAAAAAGAAAGATCAAAGTCATCACCAACGGGGAAAGTTTAGGTCAGGTAGCTTCGCAGACAGTAGAGAGTTTAAGTGTTATCGGCGGAGTATCTCAAACTTTGATCCTTCGTCCTTTATGCATGATGGATAAGACGGAGATCATCGACATTGCCAAAGCGATCGATACTTATGAAACTTCGATCTTGCCTTATGAGGACTGCTGTACGATCTTTGATCCGAAAGCCCCGATAACTAAACCTAAAGAAGATAAATGTCTGTTATATGAAAAGCGTTTTGATTATGAGTCTTTGATCCAAAACTGCCTTGACAATATCGACAGTATCAAGATCACTCATGAAGATAATGATGATGAAGAACTGTTTTAAGGAGGTCAATAAATGAACGAGTACAGTGAAAGAAGAAACAGATTTATGGAACAGATGGAGGATAATTCTTTAGCTTTGCTGTTTTCTGGCGATGAGATCCAAAAGAGCGAAGATGAAGCTTATCCTTTCGCAGTCAATCGTAACTTTTATTATTTGAGCGGCATCGATAAAGCGGGTATGGTACTGGCTTTATCAAAATTTAACGGAGTCAGATCATCCAGAATGTTTATCTTGCCTTATGATGAATTCTGGGCTAAATGGGTCGGCGGCAGAATGAGAGAAGAAGAAGTCAAAAAGATCAGCGAAGTCGACAGTGTTGCCAATGTGAATGATCTTGATGACTATGTCGCTTCTTTATATAACAATGCCCGCTATTATGGGGGTCTAAAGGTCTATCTCGATCTTTGGAAATATACTTTCGAACAAAGTGATTCAAAGGCTATCCGTTATGCCAAAAAATTAGTCGCTAATTATGTCAATACTAAAGTGATCGATGCCTATCCGATCCTTTGTGAGATGCGCATGGTCAAAGATGAAAAAGAAGTTGCCAAGATACTCAAGGCCATCGATATAACCAGAAGCGGTGTCTATGCCATGATGCGCAATGTCAAACCGAAGATGAATGAGATGGTCATGGAAGGCATCTTCAATTTCTCTTTGGCTCAAAGAGGCTGCAACACGAATGCCTTTAAGACTATCGCTGCCAGCGGCAAAAGAGCCACTATCTTGCATTACAGCGATAATAACTGCGTGATGGAAGATGGTGAATTGTTCCTTTGCGATCTGGGTGCTACCTATGATCATTATTGTGCTGATATATCAAGAACGTTCCCGGTAAACGGCAAGTTCACCGCTCGTCAAAAAGAGATCTACAAAGTGGTATTAGGAGCGCAAAAAGTCGTTGAAAACAATGCCAGACCTGGTGTCACAACAAGAGATCTGAACCAGAAAGTCATCGATTATTATAAAGAAGAATTGCCAAAACTCGGTTTAAACGGCGATGTCAGTGAATATTACTTCCATGGTGTAAGTCATCATTTAGGCTTGGATGTTCATGATGTGGATATAAGAGGCAGCAAGCTTAAAAAAGGCAATGTCATCACTAATGAGCCGGGATTATATATCGAAAAGGAGGGTATCGGCATCAGGATCGAAGACGATCTTTTGATAACTGATGACGGCTGCATCAATTTAGCCAAAGACTTCCTGCATGATCCTGATGAGATCGAAAGATTTATGAATAAATAGAAAAACGACCACCTCAGAGGTGGTCTTAATTTACTTTAAACTTATAGACGACGATCTCGGCATCGGCAAATAAACGCAAGTCATTTTTAGTAGTTCCAACGCCGTTAGTCACATCAAGCATCGCCGCATCTTTATAATATTGACCCCGATAATAATTGTGAGCTCCATCAGGTAAAAAATAGTTCGTTATAAAGGGGATATAGATCTGTCCGCCATGGGAATGTCCTGCCAGTAAAAGATCGGTCTTAGCAGTTGGGATCGTATCAAAAATATCCGGAGTGTGACAAAGAGCTATTGTATAGTTTTCATTTGTCACATCTTTATAAGCAGCTTCAACATCGGGCTCGCCCAACATTAAAGAATCGATGCCGACGATATTGATATAACCTTGTCCGCCGTTTCTGACTTTGACGGCTGAATTTCTCAAGACTGAAAAATCAGCATTAGTCAAAATACGTTTTACATTCTCGATGATGATTTCAGAATCGAGGTCATGATTGCCTAAGACAGCATATTTGCCATAATTGGCTTTCATCTCTTTGAGCAGGGAAGTGAGTTCGTTTTCTTCGTTTTCATCTAAGAGATTGCGGCTGTAATGATCGACCAGATCACCGCCAAACAAGATCACATCCGGATCAAAGGAATTGATGGTAGCGACTATTGCAGATAATTCTTCTTTAGTGATCGAAGTCGTATAATGCAGATCGCTGAAAAAGACGATCATAAAATCATCAAAAGATTCAGGGAGTTTAGCACTGGTAATAACCTCTTCCCGAACCGTTACTCTTTTAGGGTTTATAAAGACCATGTTGTAGAAGGCAAGACACATCGCCAAGACGACGGTAACTACAACGGCAATAATAATTTTTTTGTGTTTCATAGAACTATTCTATCATTTTTTCCGCCTCAATAAAATCACATTATTTTCCATAATTATTTGATATTTGTGCCGTAAGTTTTTATTAGTATATAGATGTAGGCAGGAAATGCCTATAAGTAATCCCAAGTGTAAATGTTTCTATCCCCTTAATTTTAAAATTATAATTTTGATAAAGAGTTCCGCAAAGGAACTCTTTATTATCTTATAAGCTACTCTTACTTTTTATTAAATATCGCAAAAGAAGAGATGTTTTCGCTGCTTACGATCATTATTTTTGTATCATCGATCAGTTTGATGTAAGAACTTGTGAAAGGATTGATGGTATAAGTATCTTCTGCCTTTTTATCCGGCATAAACAAGCCAGCTTTGCCTAAGCCTAAATAATCATATCTCTCGCCGTTTTTAAAAGCGTAATGGCCATAATTCAAAGCTATCTCTTCACTAAGATCTTCGCTGATATAAGTTCCATACAGTCTGTCATCGACATTCTTGATATTGACTATAATGCAGATGCTGACGATCAAAAGGATGAGAATGATAAGCATCAATATAGTTTTCTTTTTCATTTTAGCCTGCCTTTCTTTTGGAATGTCAGATTTATGGCATAATATTTTGACATATAAGCTGCATGCAAAATATCTCCGAGTTCATTGTATCATTTTTTGCAGGTGTCATTATAGGCAAAGATGACATTCTTTCAGCTTGTGATAAAATCACATCACTTCACATATTTAAACTATAATTTAGCGTAATCATTTTAGTATGCTATAGGTGTAAGGAAAAACAAAGCCTTACCGATACACATAATATTGTATCGCATATTCTATCCCCTTATATAAAAATGTATGAAATGAGCCCTTGTCAAAGGGCTTTTTTCATGGTGAGGAAATTTAGATATTGTCTTTTTAAAACGATGTGCTATATTATAGACAAGGCGTAATTCCATGATAGGTAAGCAAGTCTTGAGTGTAAGTTTAAGTGCACTACCCCATGGGAGCCTTTTTATTTTTTGATGATAAATAATTCCGGTTCTAATAAAGATTTATGTTCTTTATAGGTTTCAATGATATTCAAATCTTTGATGCGATCTTTAATGGCGATCGCTTCTTTTAATCCGCCTTCATGTCCCTTATAAAGAGCTATAGAAAGATAGCCGCCATCATTTAAAAGATCATAGGCATCGCTTAAAGCTTTAAGCGATGATGAAGCTTTGGTGATAAGAGGGCTTTGACTGTTGGGAAGATAGCCGGAATTGAAAAAAACGATGTCGATCTTTTCTTTGACATATTCTTTGATATTGGCATGATCATCCAAGATAAAGATAACATTGTCATGATCGCTCAGCTTCTTAGAAGAGATTGCGATAGCTTCCTTTTGAATGTCAAAGGCATAGACCTTTTTTAAATGATTAGCTAAAAAGAGGGTATCGCTTCCTTTGCCCAAAGTCAGATCGACCCCGATCTTGTCTTCGTTTAAAAGTGAAATAAAGTATTTATGGTTAAAAGTGGTTATCTTCATAATACTTGCCCTGATAGGTATTTAGTTCAGCCATCCTTTTATCGATGCCGTTTAAGACAGCGATCTTATTCAAAGTCCAAAGAGGAGCGATAAGTTCTTCCTTGATCGGATCACCGGTAAGTCTTTCGATGATCACTTCAGGATCTAAGAGTTCAAGCTGTTTAATGACGATATTGATATATTCATTCATGCTTAATAAGGGAAACGGTTCTCTTGCATACTCTAAAGCCATTTTAGTATCTTTGATGATATGCAGCATGTGGATCTTGATGGCATCAAAGGGGAGATGGGAAATGTCTTTGACAGTCTGCAGCATGTCCTCTGCATCTTCGCCTTTAAGAGAATTCATGATATGAACACATACCTTGATATTGGTATTCTTTAATCTTTCAAGAGCTGTAACGAATTCTTGAAAAGTATGGCCACGATTGATCATTTGAGCAGTTTTCTCATTGCTGGTCTGAAGACCTAATTCTAACCAGATCTCTTTCTTTTGCGAGATCTTGTCAAGATAAGTGATGACTTCTTCTTTTAAACAGTCGCATCTTGTCGCTATATCGATAGCTATGACCTCATCAAGTGTTAAGAAGGGTTCGATCATGGCCTTGATCTTATCAAGCGGTCCATAGGTATTGGAAAAAGATTGAAAATAGGGGATAAACAGGATATCCGGCCATTTTTTAAGCATGATCTTTTTATTTTCGGCATATTGAGTCATTATATCGGCACTTTTGAAGAGATTTGAATCGCCGCTGCCGCTTAGCGAACAAAATGTACAGCCGCCATAGCCTTTTGTGCCATCTCTGTTAGGACAACTAAAACCGCCATTTAAGATGATCTTGGCGGCTTTCTTGTTGTATTTGGTCTTGAGATAATAGTTGAAAGTATGATAACGCTTATTGTCTAAAGTGTATTTAAAAGGGTTGTTCATGTTATTTCAATCTTTCAAATCCTAATTCTTTCATCCAGACTCTGGTTTCTTTGGCCCAATCGCTTTCGGTATGACGATGGCCTTTATAAAGATGCAGATATACTTTTGAGCGGTCTAGGATCGCTCTTTGGATGCTCATGATCTGATCGGTATAAGTGATAAGATCCTTGATCTTGTCACACTCTTTAGAGCCATAGCTGATATAAAAGGCAGTATCGTTATTAAGCGAAGCTCTTTTGAGATCAATCAGGATGTCTTTGATCACATAGTATGTATAAGGGGATAGACACAAGGCTTTAGAGAAGATGTTAGAATAGCTGAAGCCCCCGTATAAAGCCATCAGTCCGCCCATCGAACTGCCGCCGATAGCGGTGTGTTTGCGGTCTTGATAAGTGGGATAGTTGGAGTCGATATAAGGTTTTAGTTCTTCAACGAGCCACCTAGTCAATTCTTTGCCGCTCGCTTTGACTTCACCCCATTCAGGATCATAGAAGTCATAAGGAGAGAATTCACAAAGCCGCAGATTGCTTTTGTGATTGCACTCTAATCCGACGATCATGATCGGATAGCCTTTAGCGTCCAAGTAGTCTTTTAGACCCCAGGAAACACCATAAGTGGCATCTTCATCATTAAACAGATTGTGACCGTCATACATATAGATGACAGTGCATCTTTGACCTTTCTTTAAATGGTCGGGCACATAGATATGCAAAGTCCTTTTTTCTTTATAGATGGATATTTCGATCTCTTCTTTTATAATCATTAACTAATCACTCCAAAAAATACTGCATGAAATATTTGATCTGGGTGCGCCACCATGGCCAGTCATGATTTACATCATAGCCCCAGTAATCGACCCAGGCAGGCACTGACAGGCGCCTAAAGGCATCATCGACGATCTTGGTATCTTCGATCGCTTCATCTTCCCAGGCCCCCTGACCTACACAGACCACTATTTTACTATTGCGATACTCTTTTAGCAAGTCATGATCTTTTGGCATATTGGGCAGATAATCGGTTACTGAATTCAGATAGATCAGCTCGTCATTGTAGTTAGGGAAGAAATAAGAAGCGTGATATACACCGCTTAAGGCGATGACACCCTTATAAAGATCAGGTCTTCTTAAAAAGAAGTTCAAGGCATGGGTTGCTCCCATCGAACAGCCGGTAAGATAGATCTGACCCTGATGGTTCATGCCGAAGAGTTCCAAAAGACGAGGATACAATTCTTCATTGATGTAGTTGAAATAAGCTTCATGTCTTAAGATGCGGCCATGATAATCGCCGTTTACAAATGACCAGGTTTCTTCATCTACGGAATCCACACAGCAAAGTCTGATCCTTCCGCTTTCGATATAATCGCTTAAAGCTTCGACCATATTAAAGTTTTCATAATCATAGAAACGGCCGTTTTGAGCCGGGAAGACGATGAAGGCGATGCCGTCATGTCCATAAGTCTTGAACTCCATGTTTCTGTTCAGGTTGTGAGAATATTCATTATAATAATTCGTCTGCATAGCTGTCAGCCTCTATTACTTTCTTTACAAATGGATCGATCGCTTCTTTATCTTCAAAGCGGGCGATCAGATAATGGTCACCCATGGCACCGGCTGTGACCTCTGGCATATCTTCTTCCATGACGATATTATCTTCATATTCTTTTTTAATATCTTCCAGTTCAATCTTATAGGTATGTTTCTTGCGTCTGGCCGCATAGACGGTATAGTACTTCTTATGCGTCGAATCGATCAGAGCTTCATCATAGACCACCATATTGGCCCAAATGCGGTAGACATCGATATCGGCTGCATAATTCATCATATCAAGCGTCGGTCCGCCAGGCGGGCGCATGTTGACTTCTAGACCAATCAGATCGCCTTTTTTGCCTAAACCTTTCTTATCTTCTCTTAGACGGAAGAATTCTAAATGGAAACAGCGTGAACGGCAAGGGAAGGCTTTGATAACAGCCTGTCCGGCTTTTCTTAGATCTTCAGGAATTTCTTTTCGGGAATAGTAGAAACAATCCAGTTCATCATTGACGATATTCATGACCTGGAAAGGGAAGATATGACCGGTTTCATAGATGACGTCCTGTCTGGAATTGGCAATGCCGTCATAAGAGATCAGATCACCATTGACGAATTCTTCCATGATCATTTGATGTTGATGCGGATAGTTGAAGAAATCGATCAGATCCTGTTCGCATTTCAATTTATGAGTTTCACTGGCTCCTACGCCGTCATCCGGTTTGACGACGACCGGATAGCCGACTTCATCGATAAACTTCTTGGCCTTTTCAAAAGTATCGACTAAATGAAAACGGGCAGTCTTTACTTTAGCTTTTTTGTAGCATTTCTTCATCTCGCTTTTATAACGGATATATTTGATCTCATCAACTTTGATGCCGCTGGCTACATTGAAATCAGTCCTGAGCATGGCATCCTGCATCAGCCAGTATTCGTTGTTGGATTCAATAAAATCGATATGTCCGTATTTATAAGTGAAGTAACCGCAGCCCCTTAAAACACTGTCATAGTTCTCCAAAGAATCGACCTCATAATAATCATTGAGGTACATTTTGACATTTTCATCTAAGTTTTCATACTTCTCATCGCCGATACCTAAAACTCTGACATAGTTCTCTCTTAAAGCACGACAAAAATTATAGAAATTCTTAGGAAAATTCGGTGATATAAATACCACATTCATAAACATAATCCCCCTATTAAAATATGTTTTCATTATACAACTTATTTTACTTTTTGAAAATTATGAAATATAAATGAAAATATTTTCATAATATAAGAGCCTTTAACTTGTTAAATAGCGTTGAATTCTTGTCTAAAAAAAGTTAAGATATTAAAGTAATCGATAAAAGCAGTAGTTTGGCGAACATTAAAGAGAGTCTTCGGATGCTGAGAGAAGATATGTTTCAAAAAATGAACTCGTTTATCAAGGGGATTAAACGTAAGACTTGCGATAAAAGTCAAGAGGGCATATCCATCCGGGTATGAACTAAGGTGGTAACGCGTTGATTGACGTCCTTAGAGGGACGTTTTTATTTTTTAAGGAGGAAAGCATGGAATACAACCACAAACTGATCGAAAAAAAGTGGCAAAAACATTGGGATGATCACGAAACTTTTAAAACAGACGTACATGATTTTAATAAACCGAAGTTTTATTGTTTAGATATGTTCCCTTATCCGTCAGGAGTAGGTTTACATATCGGCCATCCGGAAGGTTATACGGCCAGCGACATCGTTTCAAGGATGAAGAGGATGCAGGGTTACAATGTCCTTCATCCGATGGGTTTTGATTCTTTTGGTTTGCCAGCGGAACAATATGCCATCTCGACCGGCAATCATCCGGAGGGTTTTACTAAACGCAATATCGAAACTTTTAAGGGACAATTAAAAGCAATCGGCCTGTCTTATGACTGGTCCAAAGAAATCTCGACTTGCGATCCAAGTTATTACAAGTGGACTCAATGGATCTTTAAACAGTTATATTTAGACGGTCTGGCCAAGTGTGTCGATATGCCAGTCAACTGGTGTGAGGAATTAGGAACAGTTCTGGCTAATGATGAAGTAGTAGATGGCAAGTCAGAAAGAGGCGGCTATCCGGTCATCCGTAAAAATATGAAACAATGGATCATCGATATTCCAGCCTATGCCGAAAAACTATTGGCCAATCTTGATAAATTAGACTGGCCGGAAAGCACCAAAGAGATCCAAAGAAACTGGATCGGCAAGTCGATCGGAGCAGAAGTTACTTTCAAGGTAGCTGATCATGATGCTTCCTTTGTGGTCTTTACTACCCGTTGCGATACGTTGTTCGGGGCGACTTATTGTGTACTCTCGCCTGAACATCCGCTTTTGGAAAAGATCGTCGATCTTACTCATCTTGAAGAAGTGAAGGCTTATCAGAAACTGTGTGAAAGCAAGTCTGAACTTGAAAGAACGGAATTGAATAAAGAAAAGACCGGTGTCTTTACTGGTGCTTATGCGATCAATCCGGTCAATGATAAAAAGATCCCGATCTGGATCTCCGACTATGTTTTGATGTCTTATGGTACTGGCGCCATCATGGCCGTTCCAGCCCATGATGAAAGAGATTATGAATTTGCCAGAAAATTCTCTATTGCGATCATTCCGGTCATCGAAGGCGGCAATATAGAGGAAAGTGCCTATACCGGCGATGGGGTACATATCAATTCGGATTTCTTAGACGGTCTTAATAAAGAAGAGTCTATCGAAACGATGGTCAAATGGCTTGAAGAAAGAAAGATAGGTAAAAAGAAGGTCAATTATCGTCTTAGAGAGTGGATCTTTGCCAGACAAAGATACTGGGGTGAGCCGATCCCGATCATTCATTACGAAGACGGTTCGATCGGGGTACTTGATGACAAGGATCTGCCTTTGATCTTGCCTGAGCTGGACGATTATGCTTCTAAGGGAGCCACATCGCCTTTAGATAAAGCTAAGGACTGGGTCAATGTCACCTATCATGGCAAAAAAGGCAAAAGGGAAACAAGCACCATGCCTGGCAGTGCCGGCAGCAGCTGGTATTATTTAAGATATATCGACGCTCACAACGATGAAAAGTTTGCCGATTACGAATTGCTTAAACACTGGATGCCGGTCGATCTTTATATCGGCGGACCGGAACATGCCGTCGGACATCTTTTGTATGCCAGAATGTGGAACAACTATCTTTACGATAAAGGTCTGGTACCGACGGACGAACCTTTCAAAAAACTGGTGCATCAGGGCTACATCTTAGGAGCCAACGGCATCAAGATGGGTAAACGTTATCCTGAATTCGTGGTCAATCCTAGCGACATCATTGAAAGATATGGCGCTGATACTTTAAGAGTCTATGAGATGTTCATGGGGCCGCTTGAAGCAGACAAGCCATGGTCGGAAAAAGGTGCCGAGGGCATCAGAAAGTGGTTAGAAAGAGTCTGGCGTCTGATCGTCGAATCAGGCAAAGTGAAAGATGAACCCAACAGTTCTCTTGATTATGTCTATAACTTTACGGTCAAAAAAGTCACAGGTGACATTGAAACATTGAATCTCAATACCGCTATCTCGCAGATGATGATCTTTGTGAACGAATGTTATAAAACTGCGGTATTGCCGAAAGATTATGCAATCGGTTTTGTAAAGATGCTTTCTTGTTTTGCACCGCACATCGGAAATGAAATGTATGAGATCTTAGGTGCTGAAGATGAATTGGCTTATGCTGCATGGCCGACTTACGATGAGTCTAAACTGGTCTTGGAAAAGATCGAGATCGTCGTTCAGGTCAACGGCAAGGTCAGAGCCAAATTCATGGAAAGACCTGATCTTAGCGATGATGAACTCTACGAACTGGCTTTAGCTCAGGAAAACATCCAGAAACAATTAGAGGGCAAAACGATCAGAAAACATTTTGTCATTAAAGGCAAGATGGTAAATATCGTCGCAAATTAAAAGAGGATTCGTCCTCTTTTTATCTTTCATCAAGTTTATTGATAAGTTCAACTCTTCTTAGATGTCTTTCCCCTAAAAACTTGGCATCAAGCCAGTTCTTGACGATCATCTTGGCAAGTTCGTCGCCGACTACTCTTGATCCGAAGCACAAGATATTGGCATCATTGTGCTCTCTTGACATCTTGGCACTATATGGATCGCTGCAGCAGGCCGCTCTGATTCCTTTAATCTTATTGGCGCTGATCGAAACGCCGATGCCTGTGCCGCACATGACGATGCCTAAGTCGCTGTGTTTATTGACAACCTCTAAAGCCACCTTTTCAGCGATGAGCGGATAGTCGATCTTTTCACCCTCACCAATACCTAAATCATCAACTTCATAACCTGCTTCCAATAAATAAGCTTTGATGCAGTTTTTTAATTCAACCGCTGCATGATCATTACCAATCGCAATCTTCATTTTTCATACTTCCTTTCCACTTTGACCCTATCATATCACAGCTTTCAGTTTTTATCTTATTAAATGGTGAATGTGTTATAATGAGTAAAGGGGTAAGCAATGCCATTTGAAGCCAATATAAACGATTTCAGCGGTCCTTTGGATCTGATGCTGCATCTGATAGCTGAAAAGAAGCTGGACATCTTAAATCTTGATATGGGTGTTTTGTGTGATCAGTATCTTGACTATCTTAAGAAGATGGATGCTTTACATTTAGAGATCGAAAGTGAATATTTAGTTGAATTAGCTACTTTGATCGAATATAAATCCAAAAAACTGCTTCCTAAAGATGAAACGGTCTTAGATGACGGCTATGAAGAAGATCCTAAAGAAGCTTTGATCAGAAGACTTTTGGAATATCAGAAATTTAAAGAAGTTTCTTTGAGTTTGCAGGATGCTTATGATGAAAGAAGCAAAGAACTGGCTAAACCGCTCAGTGTTATAAATGCTAGTGAAAACGATAGCGATGATATCGATTATGACGGCAATCCCATGGATCTGCTTAAAGCGATGAATCGTATCTTAAGACGTATTCAGTTAGCTAAACCCTTAGATACCACTTTAAGACAAAAAGAGATCTCGATCGATGATCGGATCTTAGAAATAAAAGCTAAACTGATCAGACTGAACGATACTTTTTCTTTTGATGATCTGATCGAAGACTGCAGGACGCTGCATGAATATATCGTTACATTTTTAGCGATCTTGGATCTTGCCAAAGATCAGATCTTGACTTTCAGTACTGATAAAAGTGATAACATCTGGTTTCAAAGAGGAGTTAAATGATGGATAAAGAAGTAATAATCGAAGGTCTATTATATTTAGTCGGTGAAGACGGCATCAAGAAGGGCCAGATTGCTGAAGTCTTAGATATCAGTTTAGAAGATACCGAGATCTATTTAAACAATATCAAAAACAAGTATGCCGCTGATAACTTTGCGATCGAATTAGTTGATTATGGGGGCAGTTTTAAGTTTTTGACCAAAGATGAGGTCTTTACATACGCTGAAAAGCTGTTCGCTACAGCCAAAGCAGCCTCTTTATCGCAAAGTGCTATGGAAACCTTGGCTATCATCGCTTATAAACAGCCGATAACCCGTGCCGAGATTGAAGAGATCAGAGGAGTCGGATCGGATATGATGTTAAGAAAGCTGCAGGCCCGCAATCTCATTCGGGATGTCGGCCGCTCAGAAGCACCCGGCAGACCGATCTTATATGAAGTTACCGAGGAGTTTATGGACAGTTTCAAACTGACCAGTTTAGAAGATCTGCCGAAACTGGAAGATTTCAGCAATAAAGAAAGCGAGAGTTTATTTGAAGAATGATTGAGCGTTATACAAGAGATGATCTCAAAGCGATCTGGAGCGATCAGAATCGTTTTGACAGTTATTTAAAAGTCGAGATCGCTGTTTTAAAGGCCCTTGCCTCAGAAGGTATCGTTCCTAAAGAAGATGTCGAAAAGATCGAAAAAAATGCTTCTTTCGATCTTGAAAGGATCAGAGCCATCGAAAAGGAAACCAAACACGATGTCATTGCCTTTACCAGAGCTATCAGTGAAAGTTTAAACGAAGAGCGCAAATGGGTCCACTATGGCTTAACTTCTACAGATGTCGTGGATACGGCTTATGCCTTGATGTATAAAAAGGCCAACGACATCATTTATGAAGATCTTTTAAGACTGCGGAAAGTGCTTAAAGATAACGCTTTGCTTTATAAAGATACGCCCTGCATCGGCAGGACACATGGCATCCATGCCGAGATAACTTCCTTTGGTTTGAAGTGGGCTTTATACTACGATGAATTAAGCCGTGATATCGAAAGATTCAGCCATGCCCGCAAGATGATCGAAACCGGCAAGATCTCAGGAGCCGTCGGCACGTTTGCCAATGTCGAGCCATCTATTCAGGATAAGACCTGTGCTTATCTTGGCCTTAACAGTGCCAAGATCTCGACTCAGGTATTACAAAGAGATCGCCATATCGAATATTTCAGCACTATCGCTTTGATCGGTACTACTTTAGAAAAGATCGCTTTAGAGATCAGACACTTGCAAAGAACAGAAGTATCGGAAGTAAATGAGTATTTTGACAAGAACCAAAAAGGTTCTAGTGCTATGCCGCATAAAAAGAATCCCATCGGATCAGAGAATATCTGCGGATTATCTAGGGTTTTAAGAGGTTATGCGATGAGTGCTTTTGAAGATAATGCCCTTTGGCATGAAAGAGATATTTCCCATTCCAGCGTGGAAAGGATCATCGCTCCGGATGCTACGACTTTGCTTGATTATATGTTGAACAGATTATCCCTCATCGCTAAAAATCTGATCGTTCATAAAGAGCGGATGATCGAAAATATCTATGCGACTTATGGAGTCATCTTTTCCGGCCGCTTTGTCAATAAACTTGTAGAAAAGGGTCTAAGCAGAGAAGAAGCCTACGATCTGATCCAGCCTTTGGCTTTAAAATCATACAACGAAAGGATCATGTTTAAGGAACTGCTTTTAAAAGATCAAAAACTGATGTCGATCATGAATGCTGATGAAATAGAAGACTGCTTTGATCTGGCATATCATTTAAGACATGTTGATGATATTTTAAAAAGAGTAGGGATCATGTAATGGAAGTTTATCGAAAAGACAGTGAATACTCCTATACTTTAGGGATGTCGATAAGTATCGAACTGTTAGAGAACCGTCCTGAAATAGTGCAAGCCGTCTATTATTCATCCCATATCCACAAGAATGAATACTATCAGAAACTTTTAGGCCTTTGTGATAAATATCAGATACCTTTAAAGAATGATGACAAGCTGATCGAAAGGTTAAGCGTCAAAGAAAACTGCTATGTCATTGCCAGGTTTAAGAAGTTCCCTTTAAAGAAGACTGCCGGCGATCATATCGTATTAGTCGATTTTAATGATGAAGGGGAGTTAGGTACGATCTTAAGGACAGCCATCTCTTTTGGCAAGCGCAATATCGTCCTGATCAATTCCAAGCTTGATCTTTTTAAACCTAAAATAGTCAGAGCCAGCATGGGTTCAATCTTTTATGAAAACATCATGGCCTATCTTAAACTCGATGATTATTTAAAAGATTTTCCGGAAAATAACCTCTACTGTCTGACAAAAAGGGGCAAGAATGTCCATGATATCATCTTTAAAAAACCATATTCGCTTATCTTCAACGCTGAAAAGATAGCGGATGCCATTGAATTAACTATCTCGCATCAGGATGGTCAGGAATTGCCTTTAACTTTTGCCTTGGCCATAACTTTGCATGATGTCTATCAGAAGAATGATCTTAAATAAAAGGGTCTGCATAACACAGACTCTTTTTACTATTTCAAGAAACGGGACAAAAACTTTTTAGTTCTTTCTTCTTTAGGATGTTCAAAGAATTCCTGAGCACTTCCTTTTTCCAAGATCTTCCCATCACTTACAAAACAGACGGTATCGGATACATCTTTGGCAAATGCCATCTCATGAGTGACGATCACCATCGTGAGGCCATCACTGGCTAACTGCTTGATGACCTGCAAGACTTCATCGACCATTTCCGGGTCTAAAGCACTGGTCGGTTCGTCAAACAGCAAGACTTCCGGTTCCATGCATAAAGCTCTGGCGATCGCTACTCTTTGTTTCTGACCGCCGGAAAGATTATTGACATCGGCATTGATGAAGTCACCCATGCCGACTTTCTTCAAATAATAGACGGCACTGTCCATTGCTTCCTTATGATCTTTATGCAATACTTTGATCTGACCGATCAGACAGTTTTTGATCACATTGAGATTATTGAAAAGATTGAAGTTTTGAAAGACCATGCCGACATGACTGCGGTAGTTATCGATGTCGATCGACTTATCAAGGATGTCTTTATCATGATAGTAGATGCGGCCTTTATCCGGTATCTCTAAAAGATTGATCGATCTTAGAAGAGTCGATTTACCGCTGCCGCTTGAGCCGATCAAAGAGATCACTTCTTTTTTATGGATTGCAAGATCGATGCCTTTAAGCACTTCCAGATCATCATATCGCTTATGCAGATCTTCTACTTTGATTATCGTTTCCATATTATTCCTACACTTTCTTTAAATTGTTGTTGGGGTTGATCTTATTTTCAGTATAATTCAAGATCCAGGTAGCCAGAGTCGTCAAGAATAAATAGATCAAGGCAGCAATAAAATAAGTTTCGGTAGTAAGTGATACGCTGCCGGCTACGGACTTGGTTTCAAAGAAGAGTTCGATGACGCCGATCACATTCAGCATTGAACTGTCTTTGATATTGACGATGAATTCATTGCCGATCGAAGGGAAGGAGTTTCTGATCGCCTGAGGCAAGATGATATGAAACATCGCACTTTTATATGACATGCCAAGACTTCTGGCCGCCTCTAGCTGACCTTTATCGATCGACTGGATGCCAGATCTGATGATCTCGGCCATATAGGCGCCGGTATTGAAAGAGATGATCAATAGTCCTGATGACATGACACCCCAGCCTAAGACCGGTCTTAAAAAGCCGTAATAGACAAACATAGCCTGAACCATCATTGGAGTACCCCGGATCACCCAGACATAGAAGTTTACAAATAGACCCAGGATCTTTTTAAGTACTCTTTTAAATAGATTATCCTGCGGATCGATGCTTATCGCTTTAAGCGTACCTAATAGCAATCCGATCAAAAGACCAGCCAGTGTACCGACGATCGCCAGGATCAGGGTAGTATAGACGCCATATAAAAAGATAGGGTAGTATTCTTTGGCGATGGTGATAACTTTATCGATAAAACTGCCGTCGATCTCATTTGTTTCACTCGGGGCATTCTCGCTGGCCCAAGTCATATATTCGAGGCGGGTTTCTTGAGAGATATTATCTAAAGCTTCTTGAACAGCTATAAATTCTTCAGTTCCTCTTGAACCTTCTTTAAGTCCGATCGAAACACTGTTGTCAATGTCAAAGCCCTGACCTTCCGCAAAAGTGACATAAGTCAGATCATCATTGGCACTGACAATACTTTCGGCGACCGGCACTTCAGCAGTGATGCCGTCGGCTTCATGGCTTTTTAAAGCGATGACCATTTCCGGATAGCTTTCTCTTGGCGTCATGTGATTGACATTAGGGATCTGGTCGATGACCGTATCGTAATTGGTCGAGATCTGACCGACGACATTTTTATAGCTGAAATCATTGATTGAGGTCGCATCAGCCAGCTCATCGTCTTTTCTGACGATCATTACCATGTCGGTATCATAATAAGGCGTGGTAAAATCAATGCCGTTTTCTCTATCTTCATTGGCTGTCATGCCGGCGATGATGGCATCGATCTCGCCGCTGTCTAAAGCTGCCTGTAAACCATCCCAGGCTATCCTTTTGATGACGAGCTTCTTATTTAAGCTATCGGCAATATCTTGGGCAATGCGCACATCATAGCCATCGCAATATCCGCTCCCATCAAGAGCGACACTATAAGCTGTTTCAGTCTGGCTTTGCCAGTTGTATGGGGCATAATTGCACTCCATGCCAACGACAAATTCATCTTCTTCAGCCTTGATCGCTAAGCTTGAAAAAAAGACCAAAGCGACCAAGACCAGCATTCTAATTGTTTTTTGCATCATATCCTCCTTTTTGAGAAATAAAAATCGTATGCTACAACATACGAACTTTCAGGATATGTCATAGCTCCTCTACTGACGTAGGAGTGCCAAGAGTATTTCCCTTGACCCCACACACCATTCATGCCTGAATGATATGTTCGGCGATGATTACCTTTCCTTTAGTTCCAAGCCCGCCGGCTCCCTAAAGTACTCATTCGCACCGCTACCTCTATATAATTCTTATTTCGCTTAAAATTTAGCACACCTGATCTAGTCTTGTAAAGACTATTTATCAAATTTGTTGTTTTTAAGATCGAAAAGATTAAGCTGTTCTTTATTGTGAAGGCTTAATAAAAAGTTTTCTTTGGCTGACGGGTAGGTGTGATAGATCTTGTGCAAAAGCTCTTTGATATTCTGTCTTTGCGTATAGCCGTCATTGGGACAGCCGCTTTTGATCTTAGGCAGATCCAGTTCTTTAAGAGCTTTTTTAAGATCACTTTCAAAAGCGTAGATAAAAGGTCTGATAAAAGTAATATCTTCTCTTGTCAGATGCATCTTGGGATCAAAAGTAGCGATCTTGCCGCCATAAATCATATTGAGAAGGAGGGTTTCGATCGCATCATCGCCATGATGTCCAAAAGCTACTTTGTTGCAGCCAAGCTGTTTGGCAGCTTTGATGACAGCTCCTTTTTTAAGTTTTGAACATAGACTGCACTGGATCGCATCATTTTTAAGATTTCTTTTCAGGATGTCGGCGATGAAGCTTTTTTCTTCATAGATCGTTATATCATAGGGTTCAAACCACTTTTTAAGTACCGCAAAGTCATCTTCGCCAAAATTGAGATCGATATGGATACCGATGATCTTGAAATGTTTATTAAAAGTACCGGCAGCCAAAAATTGATACAGATATAAACAATAAAGCAAAAGACTGGAATCTTTCCCGCCGCTTAATCCCACTCCGATGACATCGCCATCTTTTATCAGCTCATAATCTTCATCGGCTTTTCTTAATGAAGAGAGCAGTTTTTTGATCGTTTTAGCCATGTTTCTATTTTATCATAAATCTTGTTTACATAAATAATGAACACATGTATACTAATAATAGTAAACAGGAGTTTATTATTATGGCTCAGGTATTAAAGGAAGAAGTAAGAAGCAGGATCATCGCTTCGGCTAAAAAAGAACTGCTTAAAAAGGGTTACAAGGACGCTTCGATGCGAGAGATCGCCAAAGGGGCAGATCTGACAGTCGGCAATCTTTACCGTTACTTTGATTCTAAAGAGGAACTGGTCAATACGATCATTGGTACGACTTTAGAAAAGATCGACCGTTTTGTAAAGGAAAAGACCAATGAAGGGATCAGTTTGAATAAGAGTGATTTCTCTTTGGATGTAAGCGGCAAAATAATCGCTTATATGCTTAAAGACATCGGTGATGAACTGGTCGAGATCTATTTTGAATCACCTTCGGCAATGCAGATCTTGATGAAAGATGAAGCGGTTTCTAAAAGGATGCGCAAGTGGTTGAGCAAACTGATAACTTATTTCGTATCGAAGATGTACGGTGATTCTTTGCTGAACGCAAAAGTTCTGGATGTCTTGAGCGACAGTTTTGCCTTATCGATCATCAGTGGCATTCAGGCCTGTTTTTTATATAAAGATCTGAATAAGAAAGAGCTTAAACTGTGTATCAGAGCATATCTTGGCACTTTTGCCTTTTTGCTTGATCAGAAAATAGAGTTGGGAGAAGAGTAGTATGGCGTTTATTGAATTTAAAGATGTATCAAAAGTTTATCAGATGGGTGAAGTAGAGATCAGAGCTTTAGATAAGGTCAATTTTACGATCGACAAGGGCGAGTATGTAGTTGTGTTAGGAGCCAGCGGAGCCGGCAAGACGACTATCCTCAATCTTTTAGGGGGCATGGACACGCTCACTTCCGGAAATATAATCGTTGACGGAAGGGATATTTCAAAAGCTAATGAAAAGAGTTTATGTGAATTTCGCCGTTATGATATTGGCTTTGTCTTTCAGTTTTATAACTTAGTTCAAAATCTCACGGCTTTGGAGAATGTGGAATTGGCCCGCCAGATCTGTAAAAATCCCCTAAAGGCTGAAGATGTTTTGGAATTAGTCGGTCTAAAAGAGCGCAAGGATAATTTCCCTTCACAATTATCCGGCGGCGAGCAGCAAAGAGTAGCTATCGCCAGAGCTGTAGCCAAAAATCCTAAACTCTTGCTTTGTGATGAGCCGACTGGCGCCCTCGACTACCAAACAGGCAAGCAGGTCCTCAAGGTATTGCAGGAGATGTGCGAAAAAAGAGGCATGACGGTCGTCATGATCACTCATAACAGCGCTTTGGCCAATATGGGGCAAAAGATCATCAAGGTAAGAAGCGGCAGGATCGAAGACATCGTCATCAATCCCGATGTAATGAAAGCTGAGGACATAGAATACTGATGTTTCATAGAGATACTTTAAGATTGATAAAAAAGACTTATAAACGTTTTTTGACGATCTTTCTGATGGTTTTGATCGGCGTAGCTTTCATGGTGGGACTGATGTCGTCTTCGCCGACGATGCAATACAGCGTCGATGAGTATTATAAAGAAACCAACTACATGGATATCCAGCTTTATTCCTCTTATGGTTTTAATGATAATGATATTAAAAATATCAAAGCCACATCGGGAATAAGAGATGTCTTTGCGACAAGATTTCAGGATGTCTACGGTACCAATGAAGATGGCGTCGAATATGTTACCAGGGTACAGGAGATCGATTCAAACGTCAATAAAGTCGAATTAGTGGCCGGAAGACTGCCAAGTAAAGCTGGCGAAGCGGTATCTTTAGATTCGTCGTCTTTTGGTTCGTATTTTAAGATCGGCGATAAAGTGGTCTTGTCTTTGGATGATGACACGCTTGACGAAAAGATCAAATATCAGGAATATACGATCGTCGGTGAAGTTAAAAGCCCTCAATACATGACTTCGACCAAAGAAACTTCCACACTTGACAATCTGGCCTTGGAAGCGATCATCTATGTCGATAACGACGATCTGCTTTCTGAATACTATACCAGTGTTTATATCACTTTAGAAGGAAGCGAGGATGTTTTGGCCTTCAGCGATGATTACGATACTTTGTATGATGAAAGGATCGTGGGCATAACTTCCCGCTTTGACACGCTTGAAGAAGAACTTAAAAGCGAGATAATCGAAGATGCGACCAAAGAACTTGAAGATGCTCAAACTACTTTAGATGAGAATAAGCAAAAGGCCGAAGATGAGTTTGCCGATGCGGAAAAAGAATTGAATGATGCCTATATCGAGATTTTAGTGGGGGAAAGCCAGCTGGAATCGACCAAACTGCAGATTTCAATGACTGAAAGCGAACTAAAAGCCAACGAAGCTCTTTTAGATTCTTCAAAGGCTGCTTTGGATGATGCCGTCAAAACGATCGAAGATACGACAGGTATGAGCTTTGATGAGGCCTATAATCAGATCTCGACCCTCTATGACACTTATTTAGCCATCACTTCTCAAAAAGACAATATCGCTTCGACCAATGAGATGCTGAAGGAAGAGATCGCTGCCAACGATGCCAAGATAGCAGAATTGAATGCCGAACTTTTGACGCTTGATCCTTTTAATGATGCAGAAAGATATCAGGAGATCTTGGATGAGATAGCTGCTTTAGAAAGTTCCAATGCTTTATTAGAAGAGCTTATCAAGGAAAATAACGAAGACAATTATGACGCTCTTTTAGCGGAGCTGGACGCCAAAGCCAACGGCAGTGTCCTTGATTCTTATGCCAATATTAAAAAGGTCAAGGACGGACTATCAGAGATCGAAGACGGCTATGCTTCTTTAGAGGCTGCCAAAAAAGAACTTTCTATGACTAAAGATCTTTTAAACGATTCGCAAAGTCAACTGTCAAACGGCAAAAGACAATATGAAAATGGTGTTCAGGAGTTGAATAAGAATCGTTATGAGGTCAATAAAGAATTAGAAGATGCCCAGCTTGAGATCGATAAAGGCTACCAGGATCTAGAAGAGCTG
The DNA here is from genome assembly GCA_944326825.1 of uncultured Erysipelotrichaceae bacterium. Taxonomy (GTDB): domain Bacteria; phylum Bacillota_I; class Bacilli_A; order Erysipelotrichales; family Erysipelotrichaceae; genus JAHHTG01. Next base: position 31,738 of record CALVFL010000014.1, on the reverse strand, counting down.
CCTGATGCCGGCTGGACGATCTTGGGAAGAGATATGCAGTATTCGCCTTTGATGTATGAAAATACTTTAGGTCAGATGACTAATATTGCCAATATCTTCCCTCTGCTTTTCTTTTTAGTGGCTGCCTTAGTTTCCATGACGACGATGACCCGTCTTATTGAAGAAGAAAGATCGCAGATTGGGGTTTTCAGTGCTTTGGGTTTCAGTAAGAATAAGATCATTTCTAAATATTTGCTTTATGCCTTGATCGCCAGCGTCTTTGCCAGCTTTATCGGCATCTTTGCCGGACTTCCGATCTTCCCGGTCGTCATCTATAATACATGGCGTTTGATGTATGATCTGCCAGCCATGCATGTCATATTGCTTCCGCATATCGCCATCATCGGCGCTTTATCATTCACGCTTTTGATCCTGCTTGTTACTTATATCGTCGGCTATCGGACACTTAAAGAGATGCCATCGCAGCTGATGCGTCCTAAAGCTCCTAAATCAGCTAAAAAAGTTATCTTTGAATATATTAAACCGCTTTGGAATCATCTCTCTTTTACATCCAAGATCACTGCCCGCAATCTGGTACGTTATAAAAGCCGTTTCTTTATGACGGTCATCGGCGTAGCCGGCTGTATGAGCTTGCTGGTTTTGGGATTTGGCATCAAGGATGCGATCGCTGATGTCATCGAGATCCAGTTTGGCGAGATCTTTAAATATAATTACAGTGTCAATATGGATGATGACTATTATACCGACAGCGTCTATGAAGTGCTTTTGGAAGATTCCAATAATGAACAGGTCGTTCCTTACATGGAATATTCCAGCCTGATAACTTTAGCTGATGATGAAGAAACGATCAGTGTTGAAGTCTATGATGAAAGACAGATCGATAGAGTCATCGACCTTAGAGATTGCAACACTAAAGAACCCTTAAGCATCAGCGATGGTGTCGTCATTTCAGAAAAGTTTGCCAAAAACAATGATATTAAAGTCGGTGATGTGATCACGATGGAATCAAAAAGCGGTCTTAAAGGTGAAGTATTAGTCACAGGTATCACGGAGATGTATTTTGAACACTACCTCTTCATATCTGATGAACTTTATGAAAATACCTTCAATGAAACTGTCCGCAACGATGCTTTGGCAGTCATTGCCAAAGACGGCGAACGTTTGATAAATGATATGGAAGAAAAAGAGGGTGTATTGAACGTTATTGATTTCTCAAGCATGATCGAACAGTTTGAAACGATGATCTCGGCTTTGGATTTCATCATCTTAGTCATCATCTTAGCTTCCGGTTCTTTAGCCTTTGTCGTTTTGGTCAATCTGACAGAAGTCAATATCTCGGAAAGATTAAGAGAGATCGCAACCTTAAAAGTCCTTGGCTTCAACAATAAAGAAGTGAATGGCTATATCTTTAAAGAATTGTTCCTTTTGACGATCTTTGGAGCGATCTTGGGTATGCCGCTTGGCAAGATGGAACAGCGTCTAGTCATGACAGTCATCGATATGGAAATGGTCATGTTTGGCAACAACATCCGCCCGATCAGTTATTTATACAGTTTTGCGATAACCCTGGCTTTCGCTTTGATCGTTATGCTGTTTATGTCAAGACAATTACGCAAGATCCAGATGGTCGAATCTTTAAAGAGCGTCGAATAAGAGCATTTTTCACACAAGCATCATTTAATAGTCTATAATTAAAGTAGAGGAGGAATTTATATGAAATTCTATATTTGTAAGCATTGCGGCAATATCGCCACTAAGTTGACCGATCATAATACCCCGTTGTCTTGTTGCGGCGAGGTTATGAGTGAGTTAGTCCCCAATACCAAAGAGGCAGCTGTTGAAAAACATAAACCGGTCTTGGTCGAAGAAAACGGCAAACGTTATGCAATAGTCGGCTCAACTGTTCATCCGATGAGCGAAGAACACTACATCGAATGGATCGTGGTCGATTATGGCGATCATTACCGTGTTCATCATTTAAAACCAAACGATGAACCGAAAGTCAAAGTCTGCAGACATTGCGAACCGGTCGATATTTACGCCTACTGCAATTTACACGGACTTTGGAAGATGGATAAATAAAAAGCTCATTGCGAGCTTTTTATTATTGGTCCTGCAAGTTCTCTTTTGACAAGGTATTGGAATCGTTTTTCATCAAACAGCGAAGCGTAGAGATACGTTGCTTTGAGTTCGATATCTTTTATAAAAGGCGGTATCTTTTTGATCTGGGTTTCAATAGGGGCGCCGTTTTTGCGAAGTTCCTTAATGAGTTTTTGACCTTTGTCATTAAAGCCTAAGACTCTGGCGTAAGGCTGATAGTAGTGATCGACTTCACTCTTTTTGACATCGATCATGATCTGCAATAAAGTCCTTTTTATACGGGAAGCTGTATAGCGTTTGGATGTTGAAGCATTTAAAAAACTTGCAAAGTCAGGATATTTAAAAGCGTTATCGATGAAGATCTTTTCGATCCCTTCGCTTACAAGGTGGATCTTTTCAAGATCTTCTCTTTTTTTAAGCATCAGAAGTCTTCTTAAATAAGGATAAAGATCATCGATAAAGACCGGATGATCGATCTTGACATCGGTAGCCAAGTGATAATCCTTTTTTTCTTTTATGGCCTTGCGGATCGCTTTGGCACTGGCGATACTCTTGATGTCTTCGCTATGAAAATCGTTAGTCCTTTGAATGGTATAAGGTCTTATAGCTGTGTTTCTGATAGCTTTAAGATAAGCGATAGCCAGTATATCATTGGGCAGGAACTCTTTGGCTAAAAGGCCATAAGCTTTAGGAAAAGATATGCCGGTCTTGATCATCTCTTTAAAATGATCAGGGTTTACTTCTAAAGCAGCGATCTCTTTTAATTCTTCCAGATTATTGGTTTCCGAGCCAAAGACGATCGAATCGACCCCAAAGACTTTTAAGGCTTCAATGGCTCCTTTAGAAAAAGAGGAGGCACTTTGGGTAGCATAGATGTAGGGAAGTTCTACGACGATGTCGATGCCGTTATCTAAGGCAACTTTCGTTTTAGCGAACTTATCCATCACGCTAAGATCGCCTCTTTGTGTATAATTTCCCGACATCACAGCGACCAATACATCACAAGAAGTGAGTTCTTTAGCTTTTTCGATATGGTATCGGTGTCCGTTATGAAAGGGATTGTATTCCACGATGATTCCGCAAATATTCATGAATATATTATATTTGACTTACAATAATGTGTAAACTATAATAGTAAAGCACTATGAAAATTGAAAGAAAAGCACTCTTGAATCTGTCTGAGCCTCTTAGCGGCAGGATCGATCTTTGTGAAGGTTTGCAAAATAATGCTTATCTGCGCAAAGTATCAGCTGAAGGGGAGTTTAAGATCTATTATGATGCCATGGATGAATTGAAAGCCGATCTTAATTTAAAAGGAGAAATGATCTGTCCGTGTGCAATCACTTTAGAAGATGTGAAAGTTCCCTTTACCTTTGAGGAAACAGTCGGATTGTCATTTGAAGATGACAAGGATACCTATTTTATAAAGGATGACCTCGATCTAGATGAGATGGTGATGGCTTATATAGTGCCGCTTGCACCGATAAAGGTTGTAAAAAACGGCAAAATAGAGTATCCTAGAGGGGATGGCTGGCAAGTCATGAGTGAAGAAGCTTATGAGAAGTCAAAAGTGGATAAGATCGATCCGCGTTGGGATAAGCTTAAAGAGTATCAATTTGATAAGGAGGAATAAAAAGTGGCTGTACAACAAAGAAGAACTTCAAAGACCCGCAAGGCAAAAAGAAGAACTCACTACAAATTAACTGCTCCGACATTAGTTAAATGCGGCGGTTGTGGTGAATACAAATTAGCTCATAGAGCATGTCCTAACTGCGGACATAAATAATTAAAGATCTAAGTATCTCTGAAGCTTCCTTAAAAGGGAGCTTTTATTTTTAAAAGAATGCAATTTATATTGCATTTTTTTATGGTTTGTTGTTTACTTTTAGCTATAAATAGTCCATAATGGTGGTGTAAAGTGGTTATATGTGGGAGATTGTGGTAGATGTTTATCGGTGAATATTCACATAACCTTGATACCAAGGGTCGCATCGTTATTCCTAACAAGTTTCGTGAAGAACTTCAGGAAACTTTTATTCTGACCCGTGGACTGGACGGTTGTTTGACGATCTACTCCAATGAACAATGGCAGACGATCTTTCGCAAACTGTCTAATCTGCCCAGTACCAAAAAGGCAGCCAGACAGTATATCCACATGCTTACTTCAAGAGCTTGCGAATGTTCCCTTGATAAACAGGGACGCATTCAGATCCCTGCTTATCTAAGCGATCCTGTCAACATTAAAAAAGAATGTGTCGTGGTCGGAGTAAACGATCACATTGAAATCTGGGATAAGGATACATGGAATGCTTACTATGAAGAAGCCAGTGAGAGTTATGAAGAGATCGCCGAAGAATTGACAGATTTTCTGACTGCTCATGAAACATTATAGTGTGATGCTTTCTGAAAGCATCGACTTGCTGGATGTTAAAAGAAACGGCCTTTATATCGACGGTACTTTAGGAAGAGGCGGTCATTCCATAGAGATCTTAAAACGTTTGAAAGAAGGCCAGCTGTATGTCTTTGATCTTGATGAAGAAGCGATCAAAGAGTCTAAAGAAAGATTAAAAGATTATCAAAATGTAACTTATATCCATGATAACTATGCCAATGTCGCCAAGTATGTAAAAAAGGAAACGGTGGACGGCATCATCTTGGATCTTGGGGTATCATCCCCACAGTTAGATGATGAAAAAAGAGGCTTCTCATATCGCTTTGATACAAGACTAGATATGCGCATGGATAAAGAAGCTGAATTAAGTGCCTATGAGGTGGTCAATGAATATTCTTTAGATGAATTAAAAAGGATCATCTATGAATACGGTGAAGAAAGATATGCTCCCAGCATCGCTAAAAACATCGTTAAAAAAAGAGAAGAAAGACCGATTGAAACGACTTTCGAGTTAGTGGAGATCATCAAAGGATCAATGCCTGCTAAACAGTTAAGTCAAAAAGGTCATCCGGCCAAACAGACTTTTCAGGCGATCAGGATCGAAGTCAATAAAGAATTAAGTTCTTTAAAGAAGTTTCTGAATGACTTCCCCGATCTTTTGAAAGTCGGCGGAAGAGCCTCGATCATCACTTTCCATTCATTAGAAGACAGGATGGTTAAACAGACATTTAAGAAACTCAGCAGCATTAAAGTTGATAAACGGCTGGCATTATTGCCAAGCGAGATCGAAAGTCCAAGATTTGAACTTTTAAATCACAAAGTGATCACAGCTAAAGAAGATGAGATCGAAGTTAATCTTAGATCGAAAAGTGCTAAATTAAGAGGAATCAAAAAGGTAAGATAGTATGAATAAGAAAGTTAAAAGAAACAGTAAAGATTATAAAGCCAGACGTTTTTTCAAGTGTTCGGTAGTTTTACTAGTGATGATGACGACACTTTCCATCGCTTCATCGCTGTTTATCAAAAACATCAACAATTCTTTGACGATGCAGATCGAAGATCTGAATAAAGAGGCTGAAGTTTTAAAGACGCAAAATGATCAGCTGAATATTGAAATATCTAATCTTGCCAGTAAGGAAAGAGTTTACGAGATAGCTACTGCAGCCGGACTTAAACAGAATCAGACCGATCTCAGCAGTGTCGTAAGAGGTGAATGATGAGAAGAAGCAATCGTATGCTTCTTTTGATATTTGGTATCGTTATAACGATATCTTTTTTAGTGTGTGTCAATGTCCTGGTGGTGGCGCTGGGCAAAGTGCATTTAAGAAGCGGTACTGATCTTGATGTCTATGTTGAAAGTGTGAATACCGTTCACGAAACGATCCATGCCGATCGAGGCATGATCTATGATTCTAACGGCATCGTCGTGGCTCAGGATGAAAGTACCTATAATATTATCTGTTATATGGATTCATCAAGAGTGGGTGTTCACAATACGATCGCTTATGTCGATGACATCGATTATACTGCCAGAGTCTTAGCGACTTGTCTGAATGCTTCTGAAGAAGATATCAAGAGTATTTTAAACAGCGCCAAAGACAAGTATCAGACTGAACTTGGCTTAATCGGCAAGGATGTATCAAACGAAGAAAAGGAAGCCATTGAAGAATATAATCTGACGGGCGTGGAATTCGTTGAATCAGTAAAAAGAAACTATCCTTTAGGTGAATACTTTGCGCCATATCTTTTAGGTTTCGCTCAGGTTGATGAAAACGGCAAACTCGTCGGCAAGATGGGTGTGGAAAGCTATTTAGATACTGAACTTAGCGGGGTTGACGGCAGCCGGACTTATCAGGCTGACCGCAATGGTTATATCTTGCCGGGAATGCAGGAAATAGTGGAAGATTCGATCGATGGTTACGATGTCTATCTGACTATTGATTCAACGATCCAGGATCTCTTGCAGACGGCGGTCGATGAAACAGTCGAGCATACTGATTCCGAAAGGGTATGGGGAGCCGTTATGGAGATCGAAAGCGGCAAGATCTTAGCCTGGGGCCAATCTCCCAACTACGATCCCAATTCTTTAAATATTGAAGACTACAACAACCTTGGTTCTCAATATGTCTATGAACCGGGTTCAGTCTTTAAACCGATCACTTATGCAGCAGCGATCGACAGCGGCAACTATGATGGTGATGCCCTTGTGGATTCATCACCGTTTTGTTATACATCCGACAGCAACAACAATCCCATCAGGACTTATGGTGATGGTTATGGCTGTATCTATAACTATGAATTAGAATCCTGGGGTTTAGTGCCTTATGATTACGGAGTCATCTATTCTTCCAATACCATTACCAGCAGTGTATTAAGCGAAGTTTTAGGACCGGATAAATTTCTGGAATATCTGGACCGCTTTAAGATCTTTGATTCAGTCGATACCGATGGCATCCTAGAAAATGAGAATTCGATCCAGTTTGAATATCCGGTTGATAAATTATCAGCTTCTTATGGCCAAGGCGTGACGGTGACGATGCTTAAACTGATGCAGGCTTATACAGCCATCCTTGGCAACGGCGAGATGGTAAAACCTTATTATATCGATAAGATCGTTGATTCAAGCGATGAAAACAAGATCATCTACGAAGGTTCAAGGGAAGTAGTGGGTACACCAATCAAAGAATCAACAGCCAAATATGTGCAAGATCTCATGGAAAGAGCTGTCAGCGATCCTTTAGGACAAAGCAGAAGCTATAAATCGGATACCATGAAGATCATGGCCAAGACCGGTACGACAGAGATTGCTGAAGATGGAACGTACAGTGATGATGGTAAAGTCATCTATTCAGTAATGATCGGTTTCCCTTATGAAGATCCGGAATACATGGTCTATTTCGCTTATGAAGATTATCAGGACGGCCGTTATTCGGAAGCCGTAAACAAGATGATCAGCAATATTGCGATCATGGCTGATCTTTCAGATAACGAGGATGTGCAAAGCGCTCAAAATACGATCAAGGAATACAGTATGCCGCAGCTTGTCAATTATGATCTTGATTATGCTGCCAATAAACTGGGTGATCTTATGGAAAATACTGTAGTCTTAGGTGAAGGAAAATATGTCGTAGCTCAATATCCTAAAGCTGAAGATGCGATCTACTCCAATGAAAAGATCTTCTTATTAACCAGTCTTGATTCCTTTAAGATGATCGATTTAAAAGGTTATACCCGCAAGGAGATCATGCAGCTTTGGAGCCTGACAGGGGTTGCCTTTAGACTTGATGGCTATGGCATCGTCTATGAACAATCGATCGCTCCAGGAACGCTCGTGGATAAGAGTATGGTCATAGAAGTTAAATTCAAAGATCCTGAAAAAGAATAGTTTGATTAATTGCCTCAGGGCAACTTATTATTTACATAAACTTTAAGATTTATTATAATTTTTGAGTATGCAAGACTTATTTATTATTTTGATTATTGGATTCATTTTATCACTGGGCATAGTAGCCATCGTGATGCCGTTTTATATTCGTTTATTAAAATCCCTGCATTATGAACAAAGGGTATCGGAATATGCTTTGGAGGAATACAAAAATAAAGCTAAGACTCCGATCATGGGCGGACTATTGTTTGTGGTGGTACCGATCATCGTCTGTATCGTCGTCTATCCAAACATCATCAATGACAAGAGTGCTTTGATGATCATGCTTTCGTATTTCTTATTTTTCTTAGTCGGTTTTTTAGATGATATTTTGATCATCTTAAGAAATTCCAATGAAGGTCTAAACCCTAAATTAAAAATGCTGATGCAGCTTGGTTTTGGACTTTTGATCGTTTTAGTCTTTAAAGATATTTTAGATACCAGGATCATCATTCCGATCATTGATATCAGCATCGATCTTGGTTATATCATCTATGCCATCTTTGCTGTCTTTGTCTTTACCGCCGAAAGCAATGCCGTCAATTTTACGGATGGTATGGATGGACTTTGTGCAGGTGTGTCTGCTATTTCCCTGATCGCTTTTTTGATCTTGGCGATCTATTTAAAAAGATATAATGTAGCACTGATCATCGCTTGTGTGGAGGGTGGCTTGATAGGTTATCTTTACTATAATTTCTTTCCGGCCAAGATCTTTATGGGCGACAGCGGTTCTTTGGCTTTAGGAGCTTTATTTGTGGCAATAGCCATGGTCTTGAAGCAGGAATTGCTTTTGATCATTGTCGGCGGCGTCTTTCTTTGGGAGATGATCTGTGTCTGTCTGCAGCAGCTTTCGGTACGTCTTTTCCATAAACGTATCTTTAAATACACCCCGATTCATTATGCCTTTGTCATCAGGGGTCTAAAAGAGAAGAAAGTCGTCTTGCTGTTTTATGCTTTGGCGATCGTTTGTACGGTCTTAGGAACTCTTATAGGAGTATTATAATGAAAGCCTTGATCATCGGGGCTGCAATGAGCGGGGCAGCCTGTGCCAGACTTTTGAATAAAAAGGGCTACGAGGTATTTCTTACTGATGCCAAAGCTATTGATGATAAAGAGTCTTTGGTCTTAGAGGGTATCAAAATCTACGATAATGGACATCCCGACCTTTTAAAGACTATCGATTATGATCTGATCGTTAAAAATCCGGGCATCAAATATGATGTGCCTTTTGTTAAGTACTTTGTCGATAAAGGCTATCATTTATTAAATGAGATTGAAGTAGCTTTTCGCTATGCCAAAAACTATACCTATGCTTCGATCACCGGCACAAACGGCAAGACCACCACTACGACGCTTTTAGGCGAGATGTTAAAGACGCAGAACCCTTTAAACGGCGTAGCAGGCAATATCGGCTATCCGCTAAGCGAAATCGTTATGAAATACGAAAAGCAGCCTTTAAAGATCGCTATGGAGATCTCGGCTTTTCAGCTTGTGGCTTGTGAAAGCTATCATCCGCTTGTCAGTGTGTGTACCAATTTAAGTCCTGATCACATCGACTATTTTAAAGATGTCGATAAGTATTATAAAGCCAAGATGCTGGTCTATAAAAATCAAAGGGATGATAACTGGTTCTTGCTCAATTTAGATGATGAAAACATCATTAAGTATGCTAAAGGTATCAAATGTAAGACAGTTACCTATTCTTTAAATAAAAAAGCTGATCTTATGGTTGATGGGAACTGGGTGACCCTTTTTGATAAACCGTTATTTAAGATCAGTGATCTGAAGATCGTCGGCGAACATAATTTAAGCAATGCGATGGTCGCTGCAGCGATGGCTTATAAGATGGGCGTTGCAATAAGTGACATCCAAAGGGTCTTAAAGGAGTTCAAAGGTGTTAAACACCGCTTAGAATTCATTAAAGAGATCGATGGTGTCCGCTATTACAACGATTCTAAAGGCACTAATCCCGATTCAACAAGTGTGGCTTTAAAAGCTTTTGATGATAATGTGATCCTTTTGGCCGGCGGCTATGATAAACATACCGGTTTTGAAAGTATCAGACCGTATCTGCACCATGTCAAAAAGATGCTGGTATTCGGCCAAACAGCCATGGAATTAAAAGAACTCTATCCTCAAGCCATCATCTTTGAGAATATGGAAGAAGCTCTTCGCTATGCCAAGGCTATCGCTTTAAAAGGCGATGTCGTCTTGCTTTCACCGATGTGTGCCAGCTGGGATCAGTTTAAGAATTTTGAAGAAAGAGGCGATCTTTTTGCAGCTATCGTTAAGCAATTTTGATTTAGAAGATCTCTACAGTCTGTCTTATGCAAATACTGCCTTATCCTTTAAAGATAAGGTTTTTGGTTTTTATAAAGATCTGGATCTTGAAATACTGACAAAAGAATATGACTATAAGTCTGCTTATAATGAAGTCATCAGAGAATTTATGGCTCTTATGCAAGAGATCAAAGAGAACAACTATAAAGTTTTGATCGTCGGAGATTATGATTGTGACGGGATCTCTGCAACAGTTATCTTTTCAAGACTTTTGAATCATTTAAAGATCACTAATAACTACATCATCCCATCAAGAGTAAAAGACGGTTATGGTCTTTCCTTAAAACATGTCAAAAGTGCCATCGATTATGATTTTGATGTCTTAGTCACTTTGGATAACGGCATCGTAGCCTATGATGAGATCGATTATGCAAAAAAACATTCTCTTAAAGTCTTGGTCATCGATCATCACCGTTTTGATAAACTGCCTAAAGCCGATCTTGTCGTTCATCCTGCTTTTTTGAAAAAGGGCTTTGATAATTTATGTACCGGCGGTCTTGTCGAACTTTTGAGCCGTTTTTATTATCGTGATGCATATAATGAGATGCTGGCGATGTGTGCTACTTTAGCAGATGCCTCACAAGTGACCGGCTATAACCGTCAGATCTTAAAGGAAGGACTAAGAGCTTTTTGTGATAAGCAGGACACTCCGCTTCATTTGCTTATCAAAAAACAGAAAGTATATACTTACAGCGATATTTCTTTTAAGCTGGTACCGAAAATAAATGCTGTTTCCAGGATGGACCCCTTAGCCAATGTCAATCATCTGGTCCGTTATTTAAAAGATACTGAAAATATAAATAAAGAGCAGGCTGAAAACATCACTAAGATCAATGAATTAAGAAAGCTGAACACTCAAAAGATGGCCGATTATGCCGCTAAACATGTCGATGCTTCTAAAGAGGTGATCCTTATTAAAAGTACTGAATTCATGGAAGGACTATGCGGTATCATCGCCGGCAACCTTGCAAGCAGGTATCATAAGCCCTCGATCGTCTTAAGCGACAACGGCAATACTTTAAAAGGTTCAGCCCGCAGTGTAAATGAAGTTGATCTTTTTGACATTCTGAAAGATTATGCAGCTTACGAAAGTTATGGCGGTCATAAGATGGCGATCGGTCTGACTCTTGCCAAAGAGAATTATCATGATTTTAAATACTTCATCGATCATTTAAAGCCCAGCTATCACTTTGAAAAGAAACCGCTGATCTATCTTGAACCTGATGAACTAAGTGTTGAGAATGTCCGTTTTTTAAGTACGCTGGCGCCTTTTGGCGAAGGACTTTCAGAACCGACTTTCTACATCGCTCATCCAGAAATATTGAAATGCTTCAAGATCCAGGGCAAATATCCCAAATACACCTTAAAAGACAATGTTGAAGCGATCGGTTTTGATGAGCGTTTATACAAAAACGGCATCAAAGCTTTGATCGGCAAGTTAAGTCTTAATGAATTTGCGATCGTGCCTAAAATAAATATATCCCTAGAAGAAATTGTGATATAATCGAAAGGTACTGAAGGAGTTATTTATGGATTATAAAAAGTATATTGCTGATGTAAAGGATTTTCCTAAAGAGGGCATCTTGTTTAGAGATATTACCCCTTTGATGCAGGATGGTAAAGTATTTCATGATGCAACTTCTAAATTCGTCGATTTTGCCAAAGAGATAAAGGCTGATGTTATTGCCGGACCGGAATCAAGAGGTTTCATCTTCGGTTGTCCGGTAGCTTATGAACTTGGCATTGGCTTTGTGCCGGTCAGAAAGCCGGGCAAACTGCCAAGAAAGACGATCTCTTATAAATATGATCTGGAATATGGTTCAAATGAACTCCACATGCATGCCGATTCGATCAAAGAGGGTCAAAGAGTCTTGATCGTCGATGATCTTTTAGCTACTGGCGGTACGGTAGAAGCGACTATCAAATTAGTCGAAAGCATGAAAGGCATCGTTGCCGGCTGTGCTTTTTTGATCGAACTTGAAGATCTGAAAGGCCGTGAATTATTAAAGAATTATAATGTCTTATCTTTAATAAAATATTAAATCGGAGTCAAACTTCGATTTTAACTTTAAAAAAGGGGAAGAAATGCCACAGAATACACTGACTGATGAAATGTTTTATAATGAGGTGCATTCTTATATCCAAGACAAAGAATCGCTGGCTTTGATCAAGAAAGCTCACGACTTTGCCCAAGAGGTGCACAAAGACCAGAAGCGCAAAAGCGGGGAACCTTATTTTGTGCATCTTTTGAATGTGGCTTATGAGTTATCCCGCTTAAAAGCCGGGCCTAAAACACTGGCCGCCGGTTTTTTACATGACTGCATGGAAGATCAAGGCATCACTAAAGAAACCCTGATCGCAGAATTTGATGAAGAGATCTTTACGCTTGTGGAAGCTGTCACCAAGATCGGCGACATCAAGTTCAAAGATGAAAAGGAATATCAGGCAGCCAATCACCGCAAGATCTTGCTGGCGATGGCCAAGGATGTTAGAGTCGTTTTGATCAAACTGGTCGATCGTTTGCACAATATGCGGACTTTGGAATTTCAGAAGCCGGAAAAACAAAAAAAGATCGCTACCGAAACCTTGGAAGTCTATGCACCGATCGCTCATCGTCTGGGTATTGCCGAGATCGAACATGAACTTGAAGATCTGGCCTTTTACTATCTCTATCCTGAAGAATTCAATCATATCGTCAATCTTTTAAACAACAAGAAAAGTGAAAGAGAAAGCCAGATCAATGCCATGATGGAAGAAATCTCGAAGATCCTTGATGAAAATCATATCAAGTATCGGATCTTTGGCCGGGCAAAAGATATTTACAGCATCTATAAGAAGATGCAGACCAAAAATAAACGCTTTGATGAGATCTTGGATCTTCTGGCGATCAGGATCGTCACTCAGACTGAGTTAAACTGTTATGAGATCTTAGGTTTTATCCACGCTACTTATCATCCGATCCCAGGCCGTTTCAAAGATTATATCGCCATGCCGAAAGTCAATATGTATCAATCACTGCATACGACGATCATCGGCTCTGATGGACGTATCTATGAAGTGCAGATCAGAACGGAAGAGATGGATCAGGTAGCAGAAAAGGGTATTGCCGCCCACTGGTCGTATAAAGAGGGCAAGAATTATTCGGCCAAAAAAGAACAAAAAGAGATCCAGAAGGAACTGGAATGGCTTAAAGATTTTGAAGATGACTATTCTGATTCTGATGATCCCAATGAATATATGTCTACCGTTACTCATGATGTCTTTAATGCCACGATCTATGTCATGACGCCTAAAGGCAGGGTCATCGATCTTGTGGCAGGGGCTACGCCGATCGATTTTGCCTATCGGGTCCATACCGAGGTTGGCCATCAGACGGTCGGAGCACTAGTGAACGGGGTCTTAGTGCCGCTTAATACACCTTTAAAGACCGGCGATGTGGTCGAACTTAAGACCAATAAGAATTCTACGCCAAGTGAAGACTGGCTAAAGATCGTCAAGACCACCAATGCCAAAAACAAGATCAAGAGCTTCTTGCAGAAAAAAGAAAATGAAAAAAGAGAAGGACTGATCGCTCAGGGTGAAGATATCTTTAAAGAAGATCTGAAAAGAAGAGGCATCGATCCTAATGAATATAGCGATCATAAGAAACTTGAGCCGCTTTATCAGGCCTTCCAGTTATCCGGCTATAATGAATTGATGTATGCGATCGCCTGCAAGTCTTTATCGATGGCTTCGATCGCTGAAAAGCTTGTCAAACAAAAGAAAGTCGCTTTTGGTGAAGATGTCTTAAAACACATCACCGATAAGACCAAAAACCGCCGCAAGGCCCAATCTGCCAATAAGACCGGGGTCATGGTCAGCGGCATGAATACGATGAAGACTGAATTAGCTTCCTGCTGCAGTCCGATCTATGGCGATGAGATCGTCGGTTATGTCACCAAAGGACATGGCGTTAAAGTCCACCGCAAAGACTGTCCGAACATCATCAACGAGAAGAACCGGCTGATCGATGTCTATTGGGCTGACGATATACCAGACAATCAGAAATATGAAGTTGACTTGAGGATCTTTGCGAAAGACCGCAACTTCTTATTGACAGACATCGTTACCTGTATCTCTCAATACAAGGCCAATCTGATGTCGATCAATGCGGCTGTGGATCAAATCAGTCTGACAGTGACGGTCAAAATGCGGATCGTCGTTAATGATATCGAACATTTGAAAGTGATCATGGCCAATCTTAAGAAACTGGCTGATGTGATCGATGTAGAAAGAGGAATCAAATAGAAAGGATTACTATGGCTTATCAAACTATTAAAGGAATGTATGATGTCTATGGTGAAGAATACCGCTATTTTGAAAAGATAGATACTTTATTCAAACATTTCGCTGAATTATACGGTTATGAGATGATCAAAACACCTATCCTTGAATATACCGGCGTCTTTAAAAAAGACAATGATACCAGTGATATGGTCACCAAAGAGATGTACACCTTCACTTTAAACAATAAGGATTATTTGACTCTAAGGCCAGAAGGTACGGCCGGGGTCATCAGAAGTTTTGTCCAAAACAAGATGTATGGCAATGAACTTCCGGTAAAATTGGCTTATATCGGAGAGATGTTTCGTCATGAACGCCCGCAAAAAGGCCGCCAGCGCCAATTCAATCAGTTAGGCATTGAGAATATCGGCAACAAAGATCCGCTCATCGATGCGGAAGTAATCGCTTTTGGCTACTTCTTCTTAAAGACTTTAGGCATTAAAGATATCAAAGTATTGCTTAATTCTTTGGGTGACTATGACTCCCGTTTGAATTATAAAAAGGCTTTAAGTGACTATTTTAAAGATTATGAAGCAGAACTTTGCGGCGACTGTAAAGACCGTCTGTTTAAAAATCCGTTGCGTATCTTAGATTGCAAGATCGATAGAGAAAAGGAATTTGTAAGAAACGCTCCAAAGATGTCTGATTATTTAAGTGAAGATTCTTTGCATTACTTCGATAAAGTGCAGATGTATCTAAAGGCTTTGGATATTCCGTTTATGATCGATGATCGTTTAGTCAGAGGTTTAGATTATTATACCGATACCGTTTTTGAAGTGGTATCGACCAATGAAGAATCAGGTGCGCAAAGCACGATCTTTGGCGGCGGCCGTTATGACAATCTCGTTAAAGAGATGGGCGGACCGGAACTGAGCGGCATCGGTTTTGCGATTGGTGAAGAAAGACTATTGATCTTAGCGAAGGCCGAAGGTATCTTCACAAAGGAAGAAAAGAGTTTAGATGCCTATGTAGTCAATCTTTTAAGGGACGATCCTTATGCTTTGGAAGTGCTCAGCATTCTTAGAGCCAATTCTTACAGCGGCGAGATGGATTATTACAACCGTTCGCTCAAAGCTCAATTCAAGTCGGCTGATCGCCGCAAGGTGCGTTTTACGATCATTGTCGGCGAAGATGAAAAAAAGACACAAAGCGTAAATGTTAAAGATGCCAAAACAAAGATGCAGGATAATGTCAGACTAGATGATCTGATCGATTATCTTGATGAAAAGATGGGGGAAGAATATGAATAGAACACATACTAATGGTGAATTGCGTAAAGAAGATGTCGGCAAGTATGTCACACTTGACGGCTGGGTGGCTAAACGCCGTAATTTAGGTTCGATCGTTTTTATCGATCTTCGTGACCGCTATGGCATAACCCAGATCACTTTTGATGAAAAGATGGCCGAAAAGATCAAAGATGTCCGAAATGAATATGTCATTGAAGTCAGTGGTACGGTTGTCCTTAAAGAGCATCCCAACCCGAAACTTCCAACAGGCGAGATCGAAGTCAAGGTCGATAAGTTCACACTTTTAAGCGAAGCCAAGACGACACCGATGATCATCGCCGATGAAACGGATGCTTTAGAAGATATTCGTTTAAAATATCGTTATCTTGATATACGCCGCAATCCGATCAAAGATAAACTGATCCTGCGTGATAAAGTGACGACGATCTTCCGTGACTTTCTGCATAAACATGATTTCATCGAGGTCGAAACACCGATCCTTTCCAAATCGACACCAGAGGGGGCCAGAGATTATCTTGTGCCTTCGAGGCTTTATCATGGCCGTTTTTATGCTCTGCCACAATCGCCGCAGATCTATAAACAGCTTTTGATGATCGGCGGCATGGACCGTTATTTCCAGATCGCCCGCTGTTTCCGTGATGAGGATCTAAGAGCTGACCGTCAGCCGGAATTCGACCAGATCGATATTGAAATGTCTTTCGCTGATGAAGAAGATATTTTCGCTGTTGTTGAAGGAGCGATGAAAGAGGTTTTCGCCAAAGTTAAAAATGTTGACTTGCCTGCCTCTTTTGAGCGTTTGAGTTATCATGATGCCATTAAATACTATGGCAGCGATAAGCCTGATCTGCGCTTTGATCTAAAGCTAGCTCACTTAAACGAAGTATTTAAAGATACGGACTTTAAGATCTTTAAGGATGTTTTGGATAATGATGGCGTGATCAAAGCTTTAAAAGTTACCGGCGGTGGCGAACGTTTCTCCCGCAAACAGCTAGATAAATATACTGAATTCGTCAAGATCTATAAAGCCAAGGCTTTGGCTTATTTGAAATACAGTGACAATGCCTTAAACGGCTCTTTGGCTAAAAATATCACAGATGATCAAAAGCTAAGGCTTATTGAAGAACTGAACTTAAGCAACGGTGACATCGTGATGATGGTGGCTGATGAATATGAGATCGCTTCGCAAGCCATGGGTGCTTTGCGTGTCAAGATCGCAAATGATCTTGATCTTATCGACAAGAGTCAGTATCACTTCGTCTGGATCACTGATTTCCCAATGTATGAATACTCTAAAGAAGAAGGCCGTTATGTAGCCTGCCATCATCCTTTTACTGCCCCTAAAACAGAAGATATCGATAAACTGCTGACTGATAAAGCCCATTGTCTTTCAAGAGCCTATGACCTTGTATTAAACGGCTATGAACTGCTTTCAGGATCAGTCCGTATCCATGATCAGAAATTGCAAGCCAAGGTCTTTGAAGCTTTAGGTCTAAGCAAAGAAGAAGCCAAAGCTAAATTTGGTTTCTTCCTTGAAGCCTTTGAATATGGCGCTCCGCCGCATCTAGGAGTGGGTATTGGTCTTGAAAGACTATTGATGATCTTAAGTGATACCGACAATATCAAAGATGTGGTGGCTTTCCCTAAGACTGCCAGTGCCATGTGCCTGATGTCGGATGCGCCAAACAGCGTGGATGAGCGTCAGCTTAAAGATTTAGGTATTAAGATAGCTGAGTGACTTTAGTCACTCATTTATCTTTTTTTTGAATTTAATAGTATAATAGAACAAGTGAGGAAGCTTAGCTATGTTTGAAAAATTTAAGGTAAGTAAGTTATCACTCCCGGATATTGAAAGGGCCATTGCGTCGATCAATGAAGATATCAAAAAAAGCGATGCCTTACTTTCCGATCTTGAAAAATCAGTAGCCGATCTTAAAGAGGACAATGATCTGCGGATCGCCAAGATGCAAGATGACATCAATGCCTATAATGATGAAAAAACGGCACTTTTTGATAAGTTGGCACAAAGCAAAGAAGAGCTCAAGGCGACACTTGCCAAATATAATGATGATCTAAGCACGATCAAAAGTGATCACGAACTTAAAAAGAGTGATCTCTATGCCAAAAACAAGCGTGATCTTGAAGAATTGAGTGCTGAATATCTTAAAAATAAGGGGCAGATGGAAGAAGAGTTCAATGCCTCTAAGCGACACTATCAGGATGATTTCGATGATTATGAGCAGAATTATCTTGCTGATATGAGCAAGCACAATGAAGCTTATGAAACCTTGAGCAAGGATGAAAAGGTCGCTTATCTGTCTGAACTTGATAAGATCGCTATAAAAGCTGCTAAATTTAAAGAAGAGGCTTTATTAACGATCGACAGTCTGAATGCTCAAAAAGATGCCCTCAAAGCTGAACATGCCAAAAACGATGAAGATTATCGGATCAGGCTCAATGCCAAGGAGAGCGAATATCAGGCAACTTTAAACACTTTGAAAAGCGATGCTGCAAAGCGGCTAAATAAATGGGACGAGGAATATCACAAAATGGAAGAGAAGATGAATGATCTGCTGGTGATCAAACGTAAAGAACTGATCGAATTAGAAGAAAAGAAGAAGGCTTATGATGCCGAATTCAAAAAACAGACCAACAGTTTGCAAAGTGCCAAAGAAAAACTGTTAAGGGAATATGATGAGAAAGTAAAGGCTTTTGGTTTACAAAAGCTGACTTTGCTCAATAAAGAAGATGAAACCAATAAAGAGATCGATCTTCTAAGAAACCGGGCAGATGAAGCCAGACAGTCTATTTTGAATGTCCAGTCCGCCAACGAAAAAGAACTGCATCAGCTGGTGCATGATTTTGATGTGACGCTATCTCATATCAAGGATAACTACGATCAAAAGCTGACCGCTTATAAAATGACGCTAAAGGAAGAACTGGAATCTTACAAGAAAGAACTGGATACAAAGAAAGAAACTTTAGAAAATGATCTTAAAGAAAAGAGTACTGCTTTAGCGAAAGAACTCGAATCTTTAAAGGTTAATAATCAAAGTGATCTTGAAGTCGTCAGAAAACAGAATGACGACATCGCCAAAGACTATCAAAAACAGATCAAGAGTCTGCAGGCATCTTTGGAAGAGATCAAAAAAGAGATGTTAGACAATACGGGCAAGTATCAGATCAGCATCAGCGATTATGATACCCGTTTAACTAATGAAAGACATAAATGGGAAGTATTCTATCTTAAAAAAGAAGTTGAATATCAGGAGCGCTTAGAAAGACTGAAAGAGCAGTTTACCAATGATCTGCAAGAGCTTGAACGCCAAAAGGACAATGCTAAAGATGAACTGGTCCTTTTAAGCGAGAATAAAGATAAAGTCTATCGCAAGTATGCCAAAGACATTGAAGAAATCAAAAGAAAGATCACTGAAAAAGCCAAAGAAGCTGAAACGGAACTGAATCTTTTACATGCGGAAAATGAAGAAAAACTTAAAGAAAGCGAAGCAGTCAAAGCTGATATCGCTGCTCTTTTAGAAGAACTTTCTAAAGTCCAAGAAGATCATAAACTGACGATCGCCAATCTGCAAAATGAACATGCTGCTAAAATGTCTGAGCTCAAAACAGCTCACGAAGAAGAACTTAACAGTTTGGATAGTACCAACAAACAAAACCTCGAAGAACTTGAAAAAGTTCATAAAGAAGAACTTTTAAAGATCGATGAAGATCTTGAGGTTTTAAAGAAGCAGCATAGTCAAGATCTGGAAACTCTAAAAGTTAAACATCAGGATGATCTTTTGAGCCTTGATGCCCAAAAAGAAGAGCTTGCCAGACACTTTGAAGAAGAAAAGGGCGAACTTTTAAAGACTTGCGACGAGCTTAAAAATGACATCAAGACCCAAAAGGAAGCCTATGAAGAAGAACTCAAAGCTCATGATGAAAGGATGCGTTCTTTAAATGATGAATACAATGCCAAGGTCGCTCTTTTGGAAAGTGATTTCAGCACGCAAAGTGAAGAGGTCACAAAACAAAGACAAGCTGATCTTGACGGAGTCTTAAATGAGATAACCGATCTTAAGACGCAAATGAAGACCATTGAAGAAGAGATGCAAAGAAGTGAAGCCGATGCCGACTTGGAAATGGCTGAACTGTCTAGCGAAGAAAATGATCTGCGTATTCAAAACGAGAATCGTAAACGGGAGTTAGAAGATCTTTTGACGCAAAGAAAACAGGATCATGATCTTTTAAAGAAGGATCTTGATGATAAATTGCAAGTCTTGAATGAATCCAAAGAAGCGGCTCAAGCAGAGCTTGATGCCCTGAAAGATGAACTGAATGCCAATCTTCTGACTTATAAAGAAGAACATGAAACCAAGAAGAATGAAATGCTTTTAAAACATGAAGAAGAGCTGGCTGCTTTAGAAAATGAATATCAGGGTCAAAAAGAGGCTTTGGATGCTGATCTTGAAAAGACCAGAAACGAGCTTGCAATAGAGTACGATGATCAAAAGAGCGCTTACGAAAATGAAGTAAACCTCAAAAATGAAGAAATAGAAAAGATGCGTCTGGATCTTGAAAGCCGCAGCAGCGAACTTGCAAGTCTTAAAGAAGAATTCACTCTTGCTTTGCAAAGCGACAAAGAAGCATACAGTGAAAAGGGCAAGGAACTTTATGACGAGTATCTTAAGCGCAAACAGGCTTTGGATGATGATCATTTACGCTTAGAAAAAGAATATCTGGATAAGATTGCCGCCTTTAAGGAAGAAGCCCGACAAAGCATCACTGAGGCTCAAAATGAGATCAATACCAAGGTCATGGCTTTAAAGGAATTAGAGAAGGCCCGCAATATCGCCTTGATGGAATCAGCCAATAAGAAAAGCGAGGCTCAATCTTTGATCGATGAAGCTAAAAATGATTATCAGAAGATCGAAGAAACTTATGAAGAGAAATTCAATGCCTTAGAGCGGGATAAAGTTGCCTTAAATGCCGCTTATGATCTTAAGGTTTCCAATCTTGATAAAGTCATCGCCAATCTGAAAACTGAAAAAGATCAGTTCATTGAACGCAATAATATCGGCAAGCGTAAAGTCAAAGATGATTTTGATTACTTTGTCGCTACTAAAGAATATGAACTGGCTTTAAAGAAGGAAGAGCTGGATAAGAGTAAAGAAGAGCTCTTGCAAAGCTATGAAAGTCTTAAGAATGAAACGATCGCCCAGTATCAAAATGAGTTGTCTGAAGCCAAGATCGCTCATGAAGAAAAGATGAATTCTTTGGCATTAAGACGTCAGGATCTGGCTGATAAACTTTCTGCCTTTAAAGGCGATATCAAAGAGGATCTCATAAACGAGGCTATCAGTCTGATAAGTTATGACAATGGCGCTAAAGATGCTTATGAGAAAGAAAAAGATAAAGTTGCAGCTTTAAAAGCCAAGGCTGAAGCGATGATGGGCGAAGAAAAAGAGCGTCTGAATGAGCGCCTGGCTGCTTTGAGTTCTGATATAGCCAGACTAAAGGAAAGCTATGATTCAAAAGATGCCGGTTTAGACGATGACAGCGAAACTGCCTTCAGTGAACTTCGTTTAAAATTCGGTGCATATTTACAAGAAGTCAAAGAAAAAGAAGAGTCAAAGGGCCTCTTTAATCACTTTAAAAAGAAAAGATAAAAGTCAAGACTATTATTAAATAAAAATATTGATATAATAAACTTGTCTAAGGAATCTCGATAAAATTCCTACATTATGTTTTCGGGAATCCGTGTTGTCCGTTTGGTGTAGAATGCCTTAACAGGAATCCTAAAGAGCGGCATAGGATACCCACCTGGGAGAAGCCAGGAAATTTTACAACCCTTAGACCTTGTTTACAAATCAATCTCTATCAAGTAGAATTATTATACGAATGCAAAGTAAAGGGGTGTGATTATGGATTTTTGGTCTTCATTATTATATTTTGTGATCGGTGCTGTTATTGGCGGTATCATTGGCTTCTTCGTTGCCAGACATTACCTGCAAAAGCAGATCAAGGAAAACCCGCCGATCAACGAAAAGATGATCAGAGCGATGTTCTTGCAGATGGGCAGAAAACCATCGGAAGCTCAGATCAAAGCTATCATGAAATCAATGGGACAATAAGACATGTTTATGCATGTCTTTTGTTTTTAATGATATAATGGGGTCGTGAAGAGATTTGTTAAAGTATTTTTTATTTGTTTGCTGTGTTTTGTTTTGACTGCCGGTTCTGTCCTTGTCTTTTTTTCTTATGAACGCTATATGGAGGCCAAGGAAGTCTTGCCTGTTGAAGACATCAGAGAACAGTTGATAGAAAAGACAGATCATTATGTATATTTTGAAGATATCAGCCATGATCTTTTAAATGCTACTTATGCGGTTGAAGATCGGCGTTTTTATGTCAGAGAGGGTATCGACTTTATCGCTCTTGGCCGGGCTTTGATGCGCAATCTGACTTCCTTTTCTTTAGCTGAAGGAGGCAGTACCATCACCCAGCAATTAGCCAAGATCGTTTATTTTGACTATGAAACTTCGCTTACCAGAAAGATCGCCGAGTATTTCTTTATCTATGATTTAGAAGATCATTACAGTAAAGATGAGATCTTAGAGATGTATGTCAATGTCATCAATTATGGAGATGGAAATATCGGTATCTATGAGGCAGCTATGAATTACTTTAATAAAGAGCCCAAGGATCTTGATCTCTTTGAAGCCTCTTTGCTGGCGGCCATTCCTAATTCACCAGCCAATTATCAGCTGTCTAATGATAATCCCAAGACTTATCAAAGACAGCTCAAGGTCTTGAATGATATGCTGGAATTAGGTTTGATAAATGAAAATGAATATGATGAATGTGTAATAGAACAGGGAGAATTTGTATATGAGTGAAAATGTAAAGAATATTTTGACCTTAGTTTTGATCGTAGTCCTGGCTCTTTTAGGAATCCGTATCTTTTTTGCGATTACCGGTCTTATTTTTAAACTGCTGTGGGTCATATTGCTGGTAGGAGCTTTTATCTTTGTGCTAGGATATTTGGGTGCTATGAGGAAATAGTATGAAAAGATTAGGAATTATATTAAGTACATTACTCTTGATCATTGGATTATGCGGTTGTCAGACTGAAACCGATCCAGTCCAGGATGAAGCGTTGCAAGCCGAATATCAGGAATTTGTCGCCTCTTTGCCAGCTATGCTGATCAAAGGTGACAATACAGTCGTCAATCAGTTATTTTCCGACCCGGAAGCCATCGGCATCGAAGTCAAGATCGCCAACTGGGATAGTTATGATCTAAATGAAGCTAAAAAACTCGATCAGACTATCACTGAAATCGCTAAGACGAACGAGAGTTTTGAAAGAGCATCACTAAGCAAAGAAAATCAGATCACCTATGACTTTATCGAATATCTTTGTGACGACGGTCCCAATGATATACCTTTAGAAGCTGAATATTATCTTGCCAATAACGTTTTGGGAGCTTATGAAGGGGTAGTATCGAACGTCTTTATCACTTTGTATTTCTATGAGCTAAGGAATGAGAACGATGTCAGATCATATCTGAATCTTGTAAATACGCTTGCTGATTATAAAGATGATCTGCTCTCTTTTGAAAGGGAAAGACAGGATAAAGGTTATGGCATGTGCCAATCAGAAGTAGAGTTAGCTATTGAGAATTTAGAAGCTTTACTGCAAGATGGCGATTTCAGTTTCCTTTTGACCGAGTTTAAAGATAAGCTCTTTGATCTTGAACTTGATGAGAAACTTAAAGAACAGTATGCCAAAGAAGTTGAAGACAATCTTGAAAAAGAACTGACTTTATTTTATGAAGGTATTTTAAAAGGTCTAAAAGAACTTGATATAAAACAGGAAGATGATGTCGTTTTAGCTGATCTGCCTTATGGTCAAGAATATTTTGAAAATCTTGTCTATGAGAATTGCGGTATCAGTGATATCGATGAATATCAGGAATATGTCGAACTTAAGACGAGCGATGTCATAAGTGAAGTGATGACGCTGATGAGCGAGTATGAACTCACCGATTTAGAAAAGATGTTTATGGGTGAAATAGAGTTCAGCGACGCTGCTGATCCCAATGAACTTTTAGCTTATTTAAGTGAAGCGATGAAGGAAGATTTCCCTGATATCGGAAGCATCGCCTATGACATGGTGGAACTGCCTGGTGAATTTGGGGTCTTGATGCCTTCGACCCGTGCTTTCTATCTTATCGGTACACTTGATGATCCAAGTGCCACACAAAGGATGATGCTTAATGGTACATATAGCCAAGAAGAATTTACCACTGTCGCTCATGAAGGCTTCCCTGGCCACATGTATCAAAACAGCTACATGATCAATAAAGCCATGCCTTATATCTACATGCTGTATGGCAATGACGGCTATGTGGAAGGCTATGCCAATTATGTGCAAAGATTTTCTACAAGATATGCTGATGATAAAGACGGGGCGATGGCTTATGAATTAAACAACACTTTGACTTATACTATCATTTTGATGCTTGATCTTGAAGTGAATTATCAAGGGGAAGACATCAGTGAAGATGTGGAAAGTTTATTCGGACTCAGCGGCGAAGATGCTGATGCACTTATCGAACAGCTTAAATTCATGCCCGGGGCTTTTATATGTTACTATGCTTCCGGTTTGATGTTTGATGATCTGTATGAAGAGATCTTAAATGTCAAAGAAGATCTGACTTATCAAGAGTTCCATGAAAGCATCCTAGACAAGGGACCTTTGCCGATGGATCTTCTTAAAGAGCATCTCTTTGCCCAATATGGGATAGATGAATAGGTGAAGTATGAAGAAAGGAAGAATCAGAAAGAGTTTTCTTGTCACAGTCATTGCTTTATCAATAGTCCTTGTCATCTCTTTGTTCTATCTTCTCTTCTTAAAGTCTGATCAGGGAGTTAATTCTGATAAATATGATATTTATGATCCGACATTATCAATAACTGATCCGCTTGGAACCAGTTATCTGAATGAGATCACTTATGATGTGGAAGTAGAAGAAGGCATCAAAGATGTCATCGTTGAATATTTTGATGTTTACTATAATGCCATCAAAGAATTGACTATCAATGATCTGACTTATCTTTTTGATGATCCTCAAAGCGAAGATGCTTTAATGAATCAGTATGCTGTGTCTTTGCTGGTGGAAACAAGAAAGATGAAAGCCAATGATCTAAGTCTTAGTAAAGCGGCTTATGATCTTGAATTCAGCGAAGTTGTTAAAGATGGTGAGATCACTAAAGTGACAGTGCTTGAAGATAACTATTTAAACTTTGAGTTTATGAAAGATATCGAATCAAGGGTCTATAATGTCAAAAATGAGTTTACGCTAAGAAAGAGCGATGATGGCTACAAGATCTTGGAATATAATAAAGTTCAGGATTTTTATGTGATGTTTACAGACCTTTATAATGGCGGCGGGGAAGAAGAATTAAAGAAGATCAAAGGTGATTATCTGGCCCTTTTTGAAAAGAAACTGAGTGAAGACCGCCAGGATTATGAAGCGTTTTTAAAGGGTGAAGATAAACCATACAAGGAATGTGATCATTTATACGATCGAAAGGCAGCTGCTGCGCAGCTCGTATGGGTAGATGACAGAGATCCTGATTGGATGGTCTTTGATTCAAATTGTCAAAACTTCGCCTCGCAGGTTTTATATGCCGGCGGCATACCGATGGATCATTACGGGGATGCTGATAAGCATTTGCAATGGAAAGGGTATGGTTATGACTACAATGCTTCCCAAACCCCTAAAGGACTCGTCTATACCTGGACCTTTGTCCCTTATTTCTATACTTATGCTAAAGATAACACCGGCTATGGCTTATGTGCCGATGTCGATGTCAATCTTTACTATGGCGAAGTCGGCGATGTGATCCAGGTAGGACCGCAGGGTCCGACAAGACATACTTTAGTCGTAAGCGGAACTTATGAAAAAGAAGGTCAGCTTGTCGATATACTGGTCAATTCCAATACTGTCGATTTAGAAAACTATCCGATCTCAGCTTATGCTTACCCTTATGTCAGTTTAATTAAAATATATGGATGGAATGAATAAAATATTATGAAAAAAGCAATTAAAATAACAGACAATGTTTACTATGTGGGAGCTCATGATTATAATCTCAGAGATTTTCATGGCTCGATGTATCCGATAAATGAAGGGGCTACTTATAATGCCTATCTAATAGTTGATGAAAAGATCACACTGATCGATACTGTCGAGATCGATTTTTATGATGAGATGTTAGAAAGGATCAGGTCCATAATCGGCGATCGCATGATCGACAACATCATCATCCAGCATGCGGAAAGTGATCATTCTTCTGCTTTTATGAAACTTATGAATGAGTATCCTAAAGCCAAAGCTTATGTTTCTATAAGCGGTAAAAGGGCGATGCTTGCCCAGTTTTTCAAGGATTATGATTATCAAAGCGTCAAGACTGGCGATACTTTAAACATCGGCAGGGGGACACTTACTTTCATCGAGATGCCGATGATCCATTGGCCGGATAATATGGCTACTTATTTTGATGATGATAGGATCTTGTTTTCTAATGATGCTTTCGGGCAGCATATCATAAGTTTTAAGAAGTTTGATGATGATTATGATTACAGTTATCTGATTGCTAAAGCCAAAGAATACTATGCCAATATCGTCATGCCTTATGGCAAGAATGTTTTAAATAAGTTAAAGGCGATCGCTGATCTGGAACTTGCGATAGATTATATTGCCCCATCACATGGCATTATCTGGCATAAATATATTGGGAAGATGCTTGCTGACTATAAAGATTTTGCCTCTTTAAAGTCTAAAGATAAAGTCGTGATCGTTTATGAAAGTGTCTGGAACAATACCAAAACGATAGCGGAAACGCTGGCCGAAGGTCTTGGTCAAAACGATATTGAACCTAAAGTATATAAACTGTCCAAGACGGACAGTTCGCTGATCTTAAGTGAGCTGCTTGATGCGAAAGCTTTGCTTATCGGCAGCGGCTGCTATAATAATACTCTAGCTTCTGAAATTTGTTCTTTTATCGATAAAGCGATCTCTTTAAATATCAAAGATAAGTATGTAGGCACTTTCGGTTCGTATGGCTGGAATAAACTGCCGATCGTCAATATGGATAAAAAGGCAGAAAATATCGGCATACTGCTTGAGGATTTTAATATCGCCATCAATTATGCCCCTACACAAGAAGACTTGGAAGCAGTTTATGAAAAGGCTCAAAAACTGGCTGAGTTCTTAAAAGAAAAGAATTGATATTTTTAAAAAACGGTCATAAGGCCGTTTTTATATAGAATGATATTTTCGATAATAAACCCCATCAATCTGTTGTAAACACAAGCGCAGCAAAGCATTATAGGTATTAAATTTAAATATATATTTGATCATTAACATAGTTTTTTGAAACTTTTTCAACTTTTTTCCCATTTCCTCTTGCATTACCTTTGCTGATTTGGTAATATAACTAAGCACCATTTAATGGTGCATATATCTTGCCTTTAATAAGCAGGGTATAGCTTTCGATCTTTGAAAACCGAATAAGATATATATAGATAAACAAACACGATCTATTTAACGTCAATTCATTTAAAAAAATTATATAAGTTAAGATACTTAAAGGTATCTTAAAATAAACGAGTCAATCAAACGGAGAGTTTGATCCTGGCTCAGGATGAACGCTGGCGGCGTGCTTAATACATGCAAGTCGAACGGGAGAAGTGATTAAGCTTGCTTAATTATCGATCCAGTGGCGAACGGGTGAGTAATACATAAGCAACCTGCCCCAATGTGTGGGATAACGCTTGGAAACGAGTGCTAATACCACATAGCTTAGATATGGCATCATATCATAACTAAAGGTGCTTTGGCATCGCTTTGGGATGGGCTTATGGTGTATTAGTTAGTTGGTGAGGTAACGGCTCACCAAGACGATGATACATAGCCGGCCTGAGAGGGTGAACGGCCACATTGGGACTGAGACACGGCCCAGACTCCTACGGGAGGCAGCAGTAAGGAATTTTCGGCAATGGGGGCAACCCTGACCGAGCAACGCCGCGTGAGTGATGAAGGCCCTATGGGTTGTAAAGCTCTGTTGTTAAGGAAGAATACTATGATAAGGTAATGTTTCATAGCTGACGGTACTTTTCAAGAAAGTCACGGCTTACTACGTGCCAGCAGCCGCGGTAATACGTAGGTGGCAAGCGTTATCCGGATTTATTGGGCGTAAAGGGTGCGCAGGCGGTTTATTAAGTTTAGGGTGAAAGCGTTGGGCTCAACCCAATACAGCCTTAAAAACTGGTAAACTAGAGTGCAGAAGAGGGTAGTGGAATTCCATGTGTAGCGGTAAAATGCGTAGATATATGGAGGAACACCGGTGGCGAAGGCGGCTACCTGGTCTGTAACTGACGCTCAGGCACGAAAGCGTGGGGAGCAAATAGGATTAGATACCCTAGTAGTCCACGCCCTAAACGATGAGAACTAAGTGTTGGAGTATTTCAGTGCTGCAGTTAACGCAATAAGTTCTCCGCCTGAGGAGTATGCACGCAAGTGTGAAACTTAAAGGAATTGACGGGGGCCCGCACAAGCGGTGGAGTATGCGGTTTAATTCGATGCAACGCGAAGAACCTTACCAGGCCTTGACATCCCCTGCAAAGTCATAGAGATATGATGGAGGTTATCAGGGTGACAGGTGGTGCATGGTTGTCGTCAGCTCGTGTCGTGAGATGTTGGGTTAAGTCCCGCAACGAGCGCAACCCTTGTCTTTAGTTACTAACATTCAGTTGAGGACTCTAAAGAGACTGCCGGTGATAAACCGGAGGAAGGTGGGGATGACGTCAAATCATCATGCCCCTTATGGCCTGGGCTACACGCGTACTACAATGGCGTACACAACAAGTCGCAAAAGAGTGATCTTAAGCTAAACTTTTAAAATGCGTCTCAGTTCGGATTGGAGTCTGCAACTCGACTCCATGAAGTTGGAATCGCTAGTAATCGCGGATCAGCATGCCGCGGTGAATACGTTCTCGGGCCTTGTACACACCGCCCGTCAAACCATGAGAGTTAGTAATACCCGAAGCCGGTGGCCTAACGCGCAAGCGAGGGAGCTGTCGAAGGTAGGACTGATGATTGGGGTTAAGTCGTAACAAGGTATCCCTACGGGAACGTGGGGATGGATCACCTCCTTTCTAAGGAGAAAGTGTATAACATAAAGAGGTTAGATAGATCATAAGTATCTTATTCGGTTTTGAAAGATCGAAGATCTTTCAGGATTAGTTCTTTGAAAACCGAATAGACACACAAAAGATATTAAGGTTTTTTCTTGATAGTTGAAAAAATTAAGATTTCATATAAACAGAAAAAACAGTTTTCTTACACACATTAGATAAAATGAAAAAGGGCGTACGGTGAATGCCTTGGCATTAAGAGCGGATGAAGGACGCAACTAACGGCGATACGCTTCGGGGAGTCGTAAGTAGACAAAGATCCGAAGATCTCCTAATGGGGAAACCCGGTATCCTTAATCGGATATCATATCTTAAGTGAATCCATAGCTTTTGATAGCGTAACCCGGGGAATTGAAACATCTTAGTACCCGGAGGAAAAGAAAATAACAATGATTCCCTTAGTAGTGGCGAGCGAACAGGGAAGAGCCCAAACCATCTTTAAGATGGGGTTGTAGGACCAAAACATAGTACTTAAACGATCAGCAGAATGATATTGAAAGATCAACCACAGCAGGTGCAAGTCCTTTATGCGAAGGTCGGATAAGACTTATTGGTATCCTGAGTACATCGGGACACGTGGAATCCTGATGGAATCGACGAGGACCATCTCGTAAGGCTAAATACTCCTTAATGACCGATAGTGAACCAGTACCGTGAGGGAAAGGTGAAAAGAACCGCTGGCGCGGAGTGAAATAGAACCTGAAACCGTATGCTTACAAAAAGTCAGAGCACATTTACGTGTGATGGCGTGCCTTTTGTAGAATGAACCGGCGAGTTACGATAAGATGCAAGGTTAAATGGAAGACATGGAGCCATAGCGAAAGCGAGTCTTAATAGGGCGTCATAGTTTCTTGTCGTAGACCCGAAGCCGTTGTGATCTAGCCATGATTAGGTTGAAGTTTGGGTGATACCAAATGGAGGACCGAACCGACCCCCGTTGAAACGTTGGCGGATGAATTGTGGCTAGCGGAGAAATTCCAATCGAACACGGCGATAGCTGGTTCTCCCCGAAATAGCTTTAGGGCTAGCGTCAGAGTTTAGCTTTTGGCAGGTAGAGCACTGAATTCATGATGGCCTCACCTCGAGGTACTGAATGGAATCAAACTCCGAATGGTCAAACAGTATATCTGGCAGTCAGACTGTGGGTGATAAGGTCCATGGTCAAAAGGGAAACAGCCCAGATCATCAGTTAAGGTCCCAAAATATATGCTAAGTGGAAAAGGATGTGAGGATGCCAAGACAACTAGGAGGTTGGCTTAGAAGCAGCCACCCTTCAAAGAGTGCGTAACAGCTCACTAGTCGAGTGCCCTTGCGCCGAAAATTTACCGGGGCTAAGCATATTACCGAAACTATGGCAATACATTGTATTGGGTAGGGGAGCGTTCTAAGCAGCGTTGAAGATATACCGTAAGGAGTGTTGGAGCGCTTAGAAGTGAGAATGCCGGTGTGAGTAGCGAGATATAGGTGAGAATCCTATACACCGATTGACTAAGGTTTCCAGGGGAAGGTTCGTCCTCCCTGGGTAAGTCGGGACCTAAGGCGAGGCTGAAAAGCGTAGTCGATGGACAACAGGTTGATATTCCTGTACCCGCTATAGATGTGATGGAGTGACAGATGTGGTTATTATGAGCCCCTTATCGGATTGGGGTTCAAGCGAGGTAGATTTAAGATTGGCAAATCCGTCTTATATAAGTCGAAGACGCAAATACGAGCAAACGGCTTGCCTAGTAGCGAAGTCATATATACCATGTCTTTAAAAAAGCTTCTAAACTTAGTTTATAGCGGCCCGTACCAAAACCGACACAGGTGGTCAAGGCGAGTAGCCTAAGGTGAGCGAGAGAACTGTTGCCAAGGAACTCGGCAAAATGGTCCCGTACGTTCGCAAGAAGGGACGCTCATTTGAGCCACAGTTAAAAGGCCCAAGCAACTGTTTATCTAAAACACAGCTCTCTGCTAAGTCGCAAGACGATGTATAGGGGGTGACGCCTGCCCGGTGCTGGAAGGTTAAGAGGAAAGGTCAGCATTAGCGAAGCTTTGAATTGAAGCCCCAGTGAACGGCGGCCGTAACTATAACGGTCCTAAGGTAGCGAAATTCCTTGTCAGGTAAGTTCTGACCCGCACGAAAGGAGTAACGATTTGGGCGCTGTCTCGGCAGCAGACTCGGTGAAATCTTAGTCCCGGTGAAGATGCCGGGTACCCGCAACTAGACGGAAAGACCCCATGGAGCTTTACTGCAGCCTGATATTGAGCTTTGATCACATATGTACAGGATAGGTGGGAGACAAAGAGACCTGCACGCCAGTGCAGGAGGAGTCGCTGTTGGGATACCACTCTTGTGTGATTGGAGTTCTAACCTGCTTCCGTGAACCGGGAGAGGGAGAGTGTCAGGCGGGCAGTTTGACTGGGGCGGTCGCCTCCCAAAGAGTAACGGAGGCGCCCAAAGGTACCCTCAGATTGGTTGGAAATCAATCGGCGAGCGCAAATGCAGAAGGGTGCTTGACTGCGAGAGCGACAACTCGAGCAGGGACGAAAGTCGGGATTAGTGATCCGGCGGTGCCGAATGGAAGGGCCGTCGCTCAACGGATAAAAGCTACCCTGGGGATAACAGGCTGATCTCGCCCAAGAGTTCACATCGACGGCGAGGTTTG
>CALVFL010000013.1 GCA_944326825.1 uncultured Erysipelotrichaceae bacterium | reverse complement strand
AAGCACCAGGATTGATCGAGAAGGTAAGGGATTTAGCTACTTCTTCGATCGGACGGGGAGCTATTTGTCTGGCACCTTCTGGTACTAAGGTAGCAAGTGTGAAGACATTCTCACAACCTACTTCTACTCTATGTCTTTCTACTTCGCCCTGTTTGATGGACTGGACACCATAATCACCGCCATAAGCACCAGATAAAGTTTCTCTTACAAAAGCTGCACCAGTAGCAGCCGCCAGATCAAAGGCTTTATAAGGATCGCAGGCTACATCGACACCAAAGGGTACTTTGATCTCGCCTTTAAGTTCACCGATTATTCTGGCCATTGAGGCTACTGTCACTACTCTTACATTATCAACATAAGGAATAGAGAACTCATTGCAGAATAATACTGCATCTATGCCGCCTTCCTGTAGGGCATGAAGATCTCTTCTGGCTCTATCGATAACTTTTTCAAGACCGCCTTCTTTATCATACTTGGGATCTGTAGGCATAGCCATTAAATGCAGCATACCTATGACCGGTTTATCTGTTTTAAATACTTCTTTTAAGTTCATTTATTAAAAACCTCCAAAAGTTCCATTTCTGCATAACTTGATACTTCTACATCTGCTAAAGAAGTATCTTGAATTATTTTGGAAGCCTTAAATCCGATCGTATATAGATCAGCAGCCTTGGCAGCCTTGATACCATTGAGAGAATCTTCTATTACAACGATATTATCTTTCGGCAGATCAATTTCTTTGATAGCGGCTAAATAAATATCCGGAGCCGGTTTACCATTTTCAAAATCCTGTCCGGACAGCACACATTCAAACTGATCACCGATCTTTAAAGCTTCCAATAAATTATTCAAGTAATCTCTGTTAGAAGAAGAGGCTATTACTTTTTTAATGCCTCTTGCTTCTAAATTATTTAAAAATTCAATTAGTCCGTCAAAAGGCTGTAATTCTTTGATATTGAAGAATTTTTCATAATAAGTTTCAATATCTTCTCTTACTTTTTCATAGCTATCGCTGATGCCGTATTTTTCAATAACATCTAAAGCTATCCGTCTTTCATTTTTGCCGACAAGGAAAGTTACATCATCGATGTCCGTCTTTATTCCTTTGTCGCCAAGATAGCTGACCATGCTTTGAGTAAACAGCAATTCACTATCAACGATAACTCCATCAAAATCAAATATTACACCTTTTACTTTTTTCATACTATAAAATACCAACTAATGAGCAAATCAAACCAATAATGACAAATGCAATTACGATCTTGAATACTGATACGCCTTTCCTTAAAGCCATGAATACACCGACTGTTGCGACTACACCTAACAGATTTGGTGCGATAGATGAAACGATGTCATTGATTACGACTTCCGAACCATTTGTTTCAATTACGAGCGGTGTAATGATCTCAACATTGGTGCAGATCATTGAACCGGCGATCATCATACCGACAACTGATAGACATTCGGTAACTTTTTGAATGATAGCTGAATCAGTGATCTTATCCAAAATGCTCTTACCGACACGATAGCCTTGAGTAAAGGTGAAGTATCCTACTCCTAAAATATATGCCAAATAAGCAACAAAGTAAATTACCGGTGCAAAACTGTTGCCAGCTAAAGCCATATTTACTGTGATAGCCAATAATACGACTTTAACCAGACCTTGTGTAACGGTATCACCGATACCGGCCAAAGGACCCATCAAACCGATCTTAACACCATTGATAAGTTCATCGCTGACCGGCTTGCCGTTAGCTCTGTCTTCTTCCATTGAACAGACGATACCAGGAATGAATGCTCCCCAGTTATTTTCGGTATTGAAGAATACCATGTGTCTTTTCATGGCTTCAGCTCTTTCTTCTTTAGTATCATATAAACGATTGATTACCGGAGCCATTGAAACACAGAAACCTAAAGACATTAAACGTTCATAACTTAAACAGGTTTCCGTTCCTGTTTCCCATAAGAAGAATACTTTGCGGAGATCACTTTTAGTAAGTTTCTTTTCTACTACTTTTTCAGACATAATTATTTAACCTCCTCTTTATTTTTATTAGAAACAAGGTTCCAGTATAATAAGGCGCAAACCAATGCAAGCAATGCTGTACCGATAGTCGGTAAACCAAGATATCCGGCAGCGATATAACCTAAGATCGCAAAGGCAACGAGTTTCTTATTATAAACGACTTTAAACATCATGCCGATACCAAGTGCCGGTAATAGAGTACCAATAGCTGTTAAAGCTTTATCGATCCAATCAGGAAGTGAAGCCATGAAACCTTCCAGGTATTCAGCACCAAAGTAAACTGCCAAGAAGGCTGGAAGACCATAAACTACCAAATTAACGATCCAAGGCATGATCCAGTTGAATACCCATAAGTATTTGGTTTCGCCTTTTTCAACATATTTATCAGCCATGTGGACAAACACAGCATTTACTGACATCCAAATATTATCTGAAACAAGTCCTAAGGTACCGATGGCAACAGCTACTGTGGTGGCGACTTCCGGTTCCATGTTGGAAACGATGGCAACGGCTGGAGCGATGACGCCGGCAAAGTTAAAGCTGTATGCACTGACACCGCCAACTTGAACTTGACCCATATAAATTAACTGAATGGTAGCGGCGATCAATACACCTGTTTCCCACTCGCCAAGTAGTAATCCTGTAATACTTTCGGCAATAAACGGCTGCATCTGGATTACCCATGCTCCGGCTTCACATAGTCCGACTACTGAAGCAAACAGAGCTACAAGTAATGCTTGAACAAACATATCCTATCCTCCTTTTTCTATTCAAATGATGTTTGTTTTTCATCAGGTGTTACCTGGAAATAGACATTAACACCCTCTTTTTTCATTTCTCTTAATGTTTCTATCTCTTCTTCAGAGGCCGAGATATTTTTAAACAGTTTCTTGCGATTGGTATTTGCTCCCATGCCTCCGACATTCAAATCATTACAACTGATGTGAGATCTGAATAACTTTTGCATAACATAAGGATATTTAGCTAACACCAGAGTGTTTGTGGCATCTTCATCAAATTCTTTAGATCTCACAGGAATCTCATCTTCGCCAGTGATCACAAGCTCTACATCCGGCGGAGCTACCAGCTTCATGACTCCGCTGAGAAACTGATCATGAGCGGTCGCTTCATCGATTACCCAGATCCTTTTGATTCCCTGCGATTTTACCCAAGCAGCTACGATCTGTCCATGTATTAGACGATCGTCTATTCTAACCATCTTGATCGGCATCTTATTATCAACCTCCTAATTCGCCTAATTTTTTTCTTAAATTGATTATTCCGTTCTGGCCGGCTATCTTTGCCACATCTTCAATATTCTCAGTATTGCCGTTTTGTACTTGAGAAACGACTTCAAGGACCATCGGCAAGTTCATGCCGGTAACGATCTCCATCTTTTCGGCTGTTTCCTTTTGGCCAAATACCTGTGATGTGATCATGAAAGGACTGCCTCCAAACAGATCGGTCAATATCAATACTTTGTCATGTTCTTTAACTTTAGAAATGATCTCATTTTTATAATTAGTCAGATCAGTTCCGGATGGCAAAGTGACATAACCTGCATTTTCAATGTTGCCGAGTATCAATTCAGCTGTCTGATACATCTCTTTAGCTAAATTACCATGGCTAAGTAATAATATATAAATATCCATCCCTTCTTTCTTTCTTGCATTTTATTTATATGACTTGCAGGATAACCAGTAAAATATACTGATTTAATTACACACTAAATTTCTGTGTATAATGTTTGTAAATGGCGATAATTAGTTATTTTTATATGGTTTTACAAACATATAAATTATATCTGTGCATTTTTTAACAAATAAAACTACACACTTTAAACACGATTTAATACTGAAACTCTGTTATAATTGACTTATAGGAGAAATCTTACACAAAATTTATGCTTAAAAACCGTGAACTGATTTTAAATTATATCCGTAAAAGGACTCTGCATCTCATCAAGACTAAAAATCTGGATAAGACCGGTGTTGATGCCGGCGATATCGCTTATGCCTTAAAGCTTGAAAGAGCTAATGTTTCAAGAGAAGTAAATGATCTTTGGAAGAAGGGATATATCATCAAGATCGGCGGCCGCCCGGTATTTTTCCTCGATCAGAAGACATTAAATGATGCTTATCCCAACGTAACTTTCCCGTCATTCATCTCTAAAGATGATTCACTTATCAATTATTTAAAAGAAGATAACTCTCAAAACCATGGTGAAGAGAAGTATGACGAAGATAATCTGAATGTCATGATCGGGGCTGACGGTTCTTTAAGCCAGGAAGTTGAAAAGGCCAAAGCAGCTGTATCCTATCCGCCTTTTGGTCTTTGCACGATCATCAGCGGCAATACCGGCACTGAAAAATCATCATTTGCCAGAGGTATGATCAACTATGCTTTAAGCAATGATCTTAGGGCTTTACACGCTCCTTCGACTATCGTAAACTGCCGCAACTATAATGACGCTTTATCATTTGAAAAGTATTTTTTTGGTTTTGTAAGTAATGACGAACGTAAAAGAGGTCTTCTCTCTAGAAGCAACAACGGCTTCATCGTTTTAGAAAATATCGAATATTTATATCCTTCTACTTTAAACCTTTTAATGTCGATGATCTCATCAGGATATTATAACTTCGTCAATTCTTTAGAGAAAGTCAAACTCAAAGCCATGATCATTTTAACGACTGATCTTTCTTTAAATGATGAAAAGATCAAAAATATCACTTCCTATATCCCTGTCAAGATAACGCTGCAGGATATCGATTCAAGAGGCAGTTATGAAAAGGTCGAGCTCATCATGGATCTTTTCTCTAAAGAAGCCAAAGCGATCCGAAGGAATCTGAAGGTAGCTAAAGATGTCATCTACTGGTTATCGACCAATCACTATAAAATGAATATAACCGAACTGCAAAACGACATCCGCAACACTTTATCCAATGCTCATCTTGACGCCCTCAACGCTAAATCAACAACGATCAGTGTATCTTTATATCATATTCCGACCAGTCTTTTAGCTTTAAACAATCAAAGTTTAGATAAAAAGGCCATCACTTCCAATGTTTTGAATATCATTGACAGCAACTTCATCTATTTTGATGATAACGGCGAGTCTGAAGAATTCAAAAAATACCGCAATTATCCAAGTTTAAGTGCTTCACATCTGATGTCCCAGTTCATTGATGAATTCAATGTCGATTTAGATTCTTTAGCCAACATCGATGACTATGTCAGTGAAAATATAACCTGTTTAGCCAATCTTGATGAAACCCAGTTAAACGGTCTTAGAAAGAATATCAACCCTTATGTTTTGCAGGTCGTTAAAACTTCTCTTTTAAACGATAAGAACTATTCAATGCTTTATAAACATCAGGAACTTTTATACGGCATCCTTCTTCATATCTCCAACACTATCGAAAGATACCAGAACAATCCGCCGCTTATTAAAAAAAGCGACACTGTATCGCCAAGTGCCAAGTTATATCCTTTAGAGTATTTTTTAGCTAGTGACATCATGACGAAAATATCTGAACGTTTTAATATCGTCTTTGATCCAAGAGAAGTGGACTTTTTATGCAATTACCTGGCGATCGCCAATAACTGGGCCAATCAATCCAAGATAGCGATCATCGTTATCGCTCATGGTGAAAATATCGCTTCGGATATGGTCGAATTCGTTAAAGGATCGATCACAGGTGAATATTATATCGATTCGATCAATTACCGCAAAGACATCCAGTTAAACGATTTAATGGAACTGGCTTGTGTAAAAGCGATCGGCATCAATCAGGGTCTAGGTGTACTCATCATCACCGATAAAGAGCCTTTGCTTAATATCGGCGATTATGTCATGCGCAAGACCGGTATTCCAACCAAGACTTTAAGTCCTTTATCCTTGCCGCTTTTGATCGATTCAGTCAAAAAGGTCATGTCGCCTGGCGTCGATCTTTCTTCACTCAGCGGCAAGAATACTATCGCCTCGATCACTCCTTTGCCGGAAGATGAAAGAAATAAATTTATCGATAATATCACTGAAAGAGTCATTGCCAAAACTTTGATCTTCCTTGATGCAAAAAAGGCCGTCAAGATCTTAAGCGGCTGTCTTGATAAAGAACTAGAAGATCTGAATATCCCATACAGCGATGAGATCGCAGCTAAATATCTATGTCACACCACCAATATGATCGAAAGACTTTTGCGCAATGAATCCTGGGAAAATCCCCGTTTAAACAAATTCATGCGCTCCTACCCTAAACTCATGGAAATTACTGACCGCTCACTCGAATCAGCTGCCAATTCTTTCAGCATCAAAATACCCAAGAATGAATTAGTCTATATTGCCGAGATCTTTTTGCCTTATATCATTTAAGACTAAAAAGACAGCCTATAGCTTAGTTTCCTATACTTATGACAGTTAAATCAGATGTTTGAAGGTTGGAGGTTCCAATATAAACTCATCGTCATTTTCATACAGCAAAGTTTCCACTTCTGCCAGATCATCTCCCTTTAAGACATTCCCTGCCTTAAGCTGACTGATCGATCTTCTTTTTTCCAAATAGATGACTTCATCATAATCTTTGATCCGATTTAAGTTATATCTTTTCAGGTTAAGACCATAGTGTCTATTTTTAAAGCTGTAAAAATATAAAAAATCTTCTTCATAATATTTGTTTAATAATATCTGTCCCTCTTGATAAATCCAATAGGGATCTTCATTTTCAATTTTAGTTTTAACCTTTATATCTGGTTTTTTAATCTTCGTTTTCAGTCTTTTAGTCAATTCTTCATTGAAACTATGATTTAACATATCGACATATTTAAAGGCCTGGTCATCTTTTAAATTGACCATCTTATCAAGATCGATATACAGATGACGGCTATTACCCAGTATATAAGGCTTATTACATTTTGAAGCATCGTCATATATTCTAAAAGCTTTTATATTCGTTTTATCGCTGTCAAAGACATAATAATGCTTATGTTTAAACGATATCACATCACCTGCAAGCGGCGCCATCTTTACATCAAATCTAAACTTGGTTTTAACATGATGATTATGTTTGAGGATGTCCAGTTTTTTATTGATGATAGACATATCGGCATCCTTGAGTCTTGTCATATAGGAGATAATATTTTCTCTTGGTATGATCTCGATGGGCGATAAACGGATGTACGATATCTTGCTCAGACCATAACGGTCACCTCCCCAGAGATGATAAGTTTCAATTTCTTTTTTGACAATTGCCGATGATGAACAATACAGTCCCCAAAAACTATCTTTTTTACGTTTTAGAAAAACGTAGGGCCTTACTCTGTGGCCAGGCTTAACTTTAGCTAGCGAAATATCATCCAAAGGCATTTTAGACCATACGATGTCACCAGGCATTAAGCTTTTAAAAAATCCTTCGTTTACTGTTGTTTCATTATCAGTTCTGTATCTGTTTATATATCTTTTGATCAGATTTAAAAGATGGTATAAATAATCTTTTATCTTTTTTATTATTGTCATACTTAGATTTTAGCACCCGGACAAATAGTATAAGCGGCAATCCTTTCAATTTTGATCAGTATATGAAGTTAATATGTTTCAATGGTTTTCTATAATAAACAAAAAAGAAGCGCCAGCTTCAATTTACAGCTATATAAGGGGGGAGGGCCCCCTAAGGGACCCTCCGAAGAAGAGATATATGTATAAAATGCTAAGGCACTTTATACCAGGTTTGGCTGGTAAATACTATTTACCTAAGTTTTGTTTCTTCTTT
Organism: uncultured Erysipelotrichaceae bacterium; assembly: GCA_944326825.1. GTDB lineage: Bacteria > Bacillota_I > Bacilli_A > Erysipelotrichales > Erysipelotrichaceae > JAHHTG01. Next base: position 7,562 of record CALVFL010000013.1, on the reverse strand, counting down.
GAGGCGATCACAATGATCAAAACGCACAAAGCAACTACGCCTAAAGAAACATATATCAGCATATTTGAATCGCTGCTGCCGGTGTCTGGAACTACGATTCCAGGATCTTGAGCAGGTTTGTCGCCCGGCTCGCTTGGATCAGCAGGATCACTTGGATCGGTCGGTTCTTCTGGCTCTACAGTTATTTCCGGATTTTCAGCTGATACTTCGATCTTAGCAGTCATGTGTTCATAATTTGTACTGTCTAAACCGATCATAATGTTGCCGATCACTCCTTCAACATCTGTATCAACAGCCTTGACGACAACTTTTAAGAAATTGCCGTTACCTACGATGCTGATGTCATCTTTAGTAAAGTATGGGTTATCATCAACACTTTCAACACTGTAGCTCACATCTCCGAAATCGTATGTTTTACTGTCTGGAAGCAGATTATTCAAAGCGAAATAATAATTTCTAGCTCTATTATTGAAGATCGTCATCTTGCCGTCATTAGTTGTCAATCCATGATCAGACGGATCAGCTTTGCTGATAGTTACCTTGGCTGTTGCATTGTCTGGCTGGAGTACATAGTTTTGAGCTTGTGTGCCGCTTAATGAATATTGTACATTTACAGTCTTGTCAACTCCGGCATCGGCATCATCCAGCGTACCGGTTACTTCCAGTTTCACGTCATCGTTATTGATGACAGAACCGGCATTCAATTGAGCCTTGGCAACGACATCTTTTGTTCCATCATAAGTTCTTTCTTCAACAGTCAATGTTGAATCATCCACACTTATTATTCTTGGTGTTACTTCAATATCGACTTGAGCACTTACTCTTGCATAGCTGGTCAGATCATCGCCAGTATTATGCTCTGGAATGTAAGCAGTGATAGTGGCTTTACCGACGCCAACCAAAGTAACTTGTCCATTCTGGTCCACCTTAGCAACATTTTCGTCGCTGCTTGCCCATCTTACTGGTGCAGTCAAAGGATCGACATAGTTGCCGTCATCATTAAGATCGATCTTGGCCGTTAAGTCGATCTTGTCTAGACTGTATTCCTTGACAAGATCATCTTCTGTAACATTGTTATTGCCTTCAAAGATAGCAGCGTCATGTACTGCAAACTTAACTATTTCAACATTCAATTCATGAACTTTAGGATTTATGAAATTTGTATCGTTATGTTCGTACTTGCCATATAAAACAAGCGTTTCCCCGACCGTATGATCCTTTAGTGAATCAGGTTGAACTTCTTGAGTAAGGTCTTCATCAAGATACCAGGTAAGAGTACCGTTTTTTAAGTCGACCATATCATCCTGTATAGAAGAAGAGATACTGATCCTTTCGCTTGGCAGTCTTAGATTTGTTTCACCTTCTTTTACGGACCATTCCTGATCTATACCTAAGTTGAAATCGGCTGGGTTGATCGTATAATCCTTAGTAACGCTACCACCAAGCAGATTGCCGTTTTGTGTTGCATTTAAAGTTATAGTGGCTTGTCCGGCATTAACATTATTTGCATCCACTCTCGTATAGTCACTGTTCAAAACATAATTGTAATTGTATCCCCACAGGTTACTGAAGCCTACCGTTACCGAAGGAGTATGGGCTTTGCCATTATAAGTATAATTATTGGTATTGTTGAATGTAACTAAGCTGTCGACTAACGGCATCTTGACTTTAGCCAAATTGCGGACAGTCATACTGCCGTTTCCACGGGTCTGATCTAATCCGCCCAAAAGGATCAAATATGAAGGGTCGCTATTGTCGTTTCCTAAAACGATTCTTCCATTATTAGTCAAAGTATTACCTTTATCTACAGTTAAAGTAGCAGAAGCGTTGTTTCTGTTATTCTTAACGATTCTAAGTGTAGTATCCCGCGATATTTCCAGATTATAATCCAAAACAGGATCGCCCCATACCTGAACATTAGCATTATTGTCGTTAATGACTACTGTACCGTCGTTTCTGACAGCAACAGAGTTTTCATCACTGCCATAACTTACAAAAATACCATCCCATTCAGCTGCATTCTGATTGGCACCAATACCATTTGGAGCTACGATAACAGCATTACCATTAATTCCAGTGCTGAAAGTGCCGTGTTCCTTATCACTAGTTACACTTCCACCGCCGCCAATACTTGCCAAATCATTATTGCCACTTTGAGCATATACGACGCCACCAGTAATGGTGATAGTTCCAATGAAATCAGCATTTTCACCAGCACCTATACCAGCGCCTGCAGTAGTATTGCCAGTATGTGCACCATAAGCTTTGACATATCCGCCATTGATTGTGACATTACCGCTGCAATCGCCCCAAATGAGAGCTTCATATCCACCGCCTATACCGGCACCACCGCCTGAACCATAAGAAGTTACGTTCCCGCTGTTAATAATAATATTTCCAAAATTACCGCTGTACCCAGCTCCAATGCCAGCAGCACCACGACCAGATGTAGCTTCATCTGATTCGGCAAGTAAAGAACCGCTTCCTTCTATTATTAAAGTCGAGCCTTCGTCAACCCAAATTCCCGGATGACCACTATAACCATATAAATAGTTTGATCCTTCCAACACCAAAGTAACGGTTGCACCGCCAGTAATTTCAATAGCAGAATCAGGCGCTCCAACCCAATTCTCTTTCTCATTTATATTTACATTTTGCAACGTGATTCTATGGGTTCCACCATCAATACTAATCTTATTGGCATTGTGGTGATCAAACAAGCCCCCTCCGGCAACCGTATTACCAGTAACAGTACAATTGCCACGGCAGTTATCATTTGTTACATCGCCATTAGCGATATTGAGCGTAGTTGCTCTCGGTTGTATCTCATCTGCCAAGACCGGTGCAAATGTTGAACCTATAATCATGCAAACGAGGGCCAACCAAACAAAAAACTTCCCCTTCATCTATCTTTTCTCCCTCCATAAAGTACGATTATTCAAAACTATAATACCCCATCCCGTATCACTTTGTCAATGTACAAAGAAATGTAAATTTTAAGTAAATTTAAAAAAGTAAATTTCATTATTATTTTCATAAAATATTTTCATCACTATTTTAAGCATTGTTCCAATTCTTTATGACTATTTCCTCAATGCAGATCATTTAGAAATAAAAAAAAGACCTCCATCATCATGATAGAGATCTCTTTTAGATATATATCGTTGATCAGATCAGATATTATTTAGAATATCTTTTCTTTAAGACAACTAAACTGACAGCGCCGAAAGCTAGGATAATAGAACCAATAGCCATTGGCATTACAGTATCATTGATACCTGTTCCTGGAACGACTATCTCAGGATCAACTCCTTTGACTATTTTAAAAGTAGTGGTGGCAGTTCCATTATTAGATACAATCGATAATTCATGTGTACCAGCACTTAAAGTATTCAAGTATTCATTGGATAGAGTTACTACTGTGCTGCCCTCTTTGACAGTATAGTTCTCTTTGGCTAATTCTTTATTATCTACTAATACTTTTAAGAAGTTATCATAATCAGCATCAGATGTGAAGGTCAAGGTTCCTTTAGAACCAAGAGTAAATGACTGGTCATCTTTGGAAGTGATGACTGGAAGCTTGGCGATAGTGACTGTATCTGTTGCATCATATGTTTTACCTTCAAATACTACACTAGCCTTATATTCTACTTTGCCATCTTCTTCAGTAGTAGCTTCTACTCTTGTAACATCTAGCTCATTATCAGTCAAAGTTTGATTATGAGTCTCATCTTTACTGCATACGAATAAGAAGTCAGCCTTTGAATGATCATCAGCGAAAACAGTAGAATCCAATACCCATTCATGAGTATGAGTTACTACTGGCTCATCAGTAACTTCTTGATCATTGACTGTTACTTCACCACTACCTGTATTAGATACTTCGATACCATCAGGCACATTAGTAAGATCAATAGAGCCTTGAGTGATGATGACTTTAGTTGCATCAGCAATGGCTTCCTCAATAGAATCATTACCGATAGCATAAGTAGTATCATCATTATTATCTGTTACTTCAGCAACAGTCAAGCTATCATCAGCTAAATAAGTTAATGCAGAGTCATCGGAGAATGTGCCGGCAGAGACAGAAACATTATCTTTTGCCTCAGTCCATGTTTCGTCTTTATCATCTTCGCTAAAACGATAAACATTGACTGATTTAGAATTAGAACTTAAAAATTTACCGCCTTCTATATTAATTTTGCCTATTCCTTTATAACCATCTCTTTCCACAATTGATAATGCTGATCCATCAGGTATTACGCCATCTCCAGTTTTATCTTCTGGATCGGCAAAAGCTGTAGCACTAATATATGAATCTCCACTAACAGTTAAGTTTCCAGCGCACATCTGCACTCCTACATAGTTGGCTTTGATTGTGGTGTTGTTAATCACTACATTGCCTTCACTAGGAAAATAAATACCATATCCATTGCTGACATTTAATTCTGAATCAATTAATTCAATATTGTTTCCACTTTCAGTTCCATTTGTAACGATTCCATACGCATCATTACCATCCACGTTCATTGTCACGCCTTCTAACACAAGACTTCTATTATTTAGGTTAGATGTTGTAGTTCCAGCTCCAACTAAGTGTGCTCCATCAACATCATTAACAGAATGCAATGTTCCATTTTTGATTTTTAATTCTACATTTGGATAATTGACATCTATCATGCTGCCAGTAGTTCCTGTATAAGTATATGTATTTCCGTTCAAGTTAAGAACAGAACTAACTGATCCTGATTTAATGGTTGAATTGCCTTTATAATCGTGTAGGAGCGTTATTTCTCTACCTTCTGCGATTTTAGATGCATTTGCATATTGGCCGTATATTCTTTCTTCTCCTCTAGAATCAGTAACTTTAAACATTCCGTTATTAAAATAAGAAGCATTTTTATCGCTATATACCAAATATGCAGATGAATTCAGCAATATGAGTTCTCCTCCTGTCGTAGATTCTAGGGTTATGTTATCCCCAATATCTATTGGCAGTTCATATTTTGAGTTGCCGACAGTTGAATATATTGGCAGGCCACCTTTTATCAACCCTCCACTAGTTTTGGAATTGGTCAATAATATTGTATTGGAAATTCCTTCAACAGGGTTGTTTCCGTATTTAGTTTTTAAGTTTAATACTCCTGTCGAAGAACTGGTCTTAACAGCCGTTCCGTCAATATTGAATCCATTAAGATCTATAGTTACTCCAAAATTAACCGTTTTAACGGATTTTTCCAGAATCAAATCTTTAAGCAAAGTGACAGTGCTTCCAACTGGAGCTTTTTCCAAAGCATTTTTTAGAGTATCGTAACAAGTGACTTCACCTTCCAAGTTTGCCAAAGACGCTTCGTAATTAGTTGGATCACAACTATTACCAGTCGTCTCATTCGCACTAATAGGCATAACTACACAAAAAGCCATCAGTACGGATACTAATAAAGTAATTATCTTTTTCATTTGTATCTATTCTCCTTGACCCCCCTTTAGGTCAGTTATATAGTACCCCTCCCCGATCACTTTGTCAATTATTTCCTGGGCAGTTAGATAATAAAAAGAGCCTTACAAACAGCTCTTATACTCTATTTGAATTAATGATATCTAAGACAGTAAATGAAGTACCGTCAAAATTCATTTTAACGATACCGCAATTTCCTAAGAAACCGTCTTTGATATCATTGTGGTAATCAATGGCTTCTAAAAATCTTCTGATCGCCATGCCATGACTAACGATCAGGATAGTGTTTCCTTTATCGTTTTTAGCTATCTCATATACAGCATTATAGACTCGCTTAGTAAATTCATCCAGATCTTCTCCGCCATACTTAACATAGAAATCGCCATAAGGGTATGGTGGGTTATCTTTAAAAGGAGTAGCTTCTTTAGTACCGATGAAGATCTCTTCTAAACCTTTATATCTTTGATAGGGCATATCGCTGATAAGTTCTAAAGTATCACATGCCCTTTTAAGCGGTGAAGCATAAGCTGAATCAAAAGTTACATTATTGTCAATAAACCACTCTTTGGCTTTTAAAGCTTCTTCAATACCTTCTTTGGTAAGAGGTGAATCACACATCCCCTGATTTAGACCCATTACATTAAACAAAGTGCGACCATGACGCATAAGATAGATAGTTTTCATAGTTTCCTCCAGACGTGCAACATTCAATCTATTTCTTATCTTTTGGCAGATCTAATATTTCTGCTACAACACTAAGATCGCTTACTGTTTTAGTTAGATCAGTAGGTACAATAAGTTTAGTGGCTTGACCATCACCAAGCTCTTTTAAAGCTTCTAACGCTTTTAGTGAAAGAACTCCTTTATCGATGGCGGCTTCCTTTAATCTTTCTAGACCCTGAGCTTCTGCTTCATAGATCTTCCTGATCGCTTCCGCTTTACCTTCGGCCTTAGCTATCTCGGCATCCCTTTGAGCTTCAGCTGCTTTTACTAAAGCCAGAGCATCACCTTCTGCCTTTTTAACGACTGATTCCTGATGTGCTTCGGCATCTAAGATCGTAGCTCTTTTTTCACGTTCGGCCTTCATCTGCTTTTCCATAGCATTTTTAATTTCTAACGGTGGTTCTATATTTTTAAGTTCAACACGAGTCACATTGATGCCCCAAGGATCAGTAGCTTCATCTAAGATCTGTTTTAGATTTTCATTAATGGCATCTCTTGAAGTTAAAACTTCATCCAGATTCATTTCACCGATCTTATTTCTTAGGGTAGTGGCTGATAGATTTTCTAAAGCAAATAAAGGATTTTCAGCCCCATAAGCAAATAATTTAGCATCAAAGATCTTAAAATAGACAACTGTATCAACGCTGACAGTAACATTATCTTTAGTAATAACATTCTGCGGCTCAAAGTCAGCACATTGCTCCTTGAAGCTGGCTCTAGAAGCCACTCTTTGAACTATTGGTATCAAAAAATGAATACCGGCACTCCAAGTAGTCTGATACTTACCCAAAAACTCAATAACATATTCTTCAGTTTGAGGAACGATCCTGACCATATAAAAGATCAAAGCTATGATCAATACAACAACTATAACCAATAATATTATCCAACCCATTTTATAACCCCCTTAGCGTATAATGGAAAACACCAGCGATACCAATCCATTCATCATAAACAAGAACACCAGAATAAATATGATCACAATAAAGATCATTGAATTATTGCTTCCTCTATATCTGATCTTCTTTTTAGAAAGATGATTCATTTTAGTATCTGCAATCATGGTTCTGCTCTCATAGGAACTTTGACGATGCCATTTCTCATGTCTTTTCTCGTCTAATTCTTTCTTTCGATCATATCCATACAGCGGTCTGCCATTAAGAATAGTCCTGCTTTTAGAATTTCTGCCGTTCAAATTCATATCACAATAATGATAACATACATCATTTTAATAAGCGTAAAAAATAGGTTAAATGTTAATTCCTAAACTAAATTCCGTTTATGATCCACGAAAGCACATTTTACTTTGATAATGGACCTTTGGTCATATTATCATGGTGATGTACACACCTTTGAATATCAAAAAAGAAAGGAAAAGGTA
>CALVFL010000012.1 GCA_944326825.1 uncultured Erysipelotrichaceae bacterium | reverse complement strand
TGTTGGGCAGGAAATCAACTTAGAAATCCTCAATAAATTTTTTTAAAATAAAAAACCTGAAATTACTCAGGTTTCAATTTAATAAATGGTGGAGGCTAACGGGCTCGAACCGCTGACCCTCTGCTTGTAAGGCAGATGCTCTCCCAACTGAGCTAAACCTCCACTTGACCTTTAAGGCTTAATAAATATAACACATTTAAAAGACAGGCGTCAATATTTTTTTCATTTTTTAGTCTTAAAGGTCAAGGCTTGATCATGATAATTCAAACATACCGTTATATAACTGATAGTAAACACCTTTTTGATCGATCAGTTCATCGTGAGTTCCTCTTTCGATGATCCTTCCATGATCCAAGACCATGATGGCATTGGCATTACGGACAGTTGAAAGACGATGAGCGATCACAAAGACCGTCCTTCCTTCCATCAGCTGATCCATGCCTTTTTCGATCAGTTTTTCCGTGCGGGTGTCGATGCTTGAAGTAGCTTCATCAAGAATCAAAACCGGCGGATCATTGACAGCGGCTCTGGCGATCGCTAAAAGCTGTCTTTGACCCTGCGATAAAGAAGCGCCGTCATTAGTGATGAAAGTATCATAGCCTTTAGGCAAACGCTTGATAAAAGAATGGGCATTAGCGATCTTGGCTGCTTTGATGATCTCTTCATCGCTGGCATCCAGTTTGCCATAGCGGATATTGTCTTTGATCGTACCGGTAAACAAATGTGTATCCTGCAAAACGATGCCCAAAGATCTTCTCAGATCATCTTTTTTGATCAGTTTGATGTCGATGCCGTCATAAGTGATCTGACCTTTTTTGATGTCATAGAAACGGTTTATCAGGTTGGTGATCGTCGTCTTGCCAGCTCCTGTCGAGCCGACAAAAGCGATCTTTTGACCAGGCTTGGCAAATAAGCTCAGATCTTTTAAGATCAGTTTGTTTTCATCATAGGCAAAATCGACATTCTCAAAGCGTACATCACCAGCTAACGGTACTAATTCATAGGTATTGTTCTTGCGGGGATGTTTCCAGGCCCAAAGGTCGGTCTTTTCTTCACAAGCCACTAATTCTTCGCCCTTCATATAAACATTAGTCAAAGTAACATTGCCTTTATCGACTTCAGGCTCTTCATCCATCACTTCAAAGATCCTCTCGGCACCGCTTAAAGCGACCAAGATAAAGTTTGACTGCATGGTAAACTGGTTGATCGGCATCGCTGCCTGTCTGACAAAGACGAGATAACTGGCTAAAGAACCGACATCACTTAGTCCTCTTAAAGCCATCAAAGCTCCTACGACAGCCACTAAAGCATAATTGATATAAGAGATACTGACGACCATCGGCACCATTGTCTGGGAGTAGTTTAAAGCTTTGGTAGCCACACTTTTCAATTCATCATTACGCTTGATAAAACCTTCGATATTTTCTTTTTCATGGTTGAATACTTTGATGACTTTCTGCCCGCTGATCATCTCTTTGATATAACCGTTTAAAAGACCCAGATCTTTCTGCTGGTAAGAAAAGTATTTCTTGCTTTTGGAGCTGGAATACTTGATATAGGCAAACATGCATAAATAACCCAGCAAGACTAAAAGCGACAGCTGCCAGTTCAAAATAAAGATCAAAGTCAAGGTACCGACGATCTGGATCGAACTTTGAATGATCATTGAGAAACTGTTGTTTAAGGCATCAGAGAGCGTATCGACATCATTGGTAAAATGGGACATGATGTCACCATGCGTATTGGTATCAAAATATCTGATCGGCAGCTTCTGCAGTTTTTCAAAAAGATCTTTTCTGATCTCATAGATGATCTTTTGAGCAACTCTGACCATCGTCTGGCTGTAGCCTAAACTGCTGATCACGCCTACAAGATAGATACAGGCGATGAAGATGATGGCTTTGATAAGACCTTCATTGTCATAAGTGGAAATATAGTCGTTGATGATCGGTTTTAGCATATAAGTTCCTAAAAGATTGGCCAAAGAGCTGAAGGTCACTAAAAGAGCCACTATCCCCAGCAAGAATTTATGGCGGCCCATATAACTCAATAATCTTGCAAGAGTTTTTTTAAGATCGTTAGGTTTTTTGGAACTGATCTGTCTAGCCATTATTCTCACCGCCTTTCATTTGCGATTCATACAGATCCTTATAGATCTCATTTTCTTTTAAAAGCTTTTCATGTGTATCAAAAGCTGCTACTTTGCCATCGTCCAAGATAATGATCCGATCGGCATTCATCACGGAATTGATCCTTTGGGCAATGATGATCTTAGTCATGTCTTTGATCGATCTTAGGCCATCCTGAATCTTGGAATCAGTAGCTGTATCAACAGCGCTGGTAGAATCATCAAAGATAATGATCTTGGGTCTTTTAAGCAAAGAGCGGGCGATACATAGACGCTGTTTTTGGCCGCCGGATACATTGGTGCCGCCTTCTTCGATATAGGTATCAAGACCATCTTTGAGGTCATAGACAAATTCATCGGCTGCACTGGCTTTGATGGCCCAGGCGATCTCTTCATCGCTGGCATCCTTGTTGCCCCACAAAAGATTTTCTTTGATGGTGCCAGAGAATAGTACATTTTTCTGCAAGACGATACTCACGGCATCTCTTAATTTAGTAAGATCATAATCTTTGACATCGACATCATCGATAAGCACCTTTCCCTCACTGACATCATAAAGACGGGGTATCAGCTGTACCAAAGAACTTTTGGCACTGCCCGTACCGCCGATGATGCCGATCGTTTCACCAGCCTTGATATGCAGATCGATGTCTGATAAAACATACTCCCTGGCATCGCTTGCATATTTAAAATAAACATGATCAAAATCGATCTTGCCGCTTTTAGGCATCTCGTTCAAACTGCCGCCGGTGAGATCCAGTTTTTCATCAAAGACTTCATTGATCCTTTTAGCACTGGCTAAAGATCTTGTCATCATCAAAAAGACATTGGAGATCATCATAAGAGAATTCATGATCTGCAAGACATAAGACATAAAACCGGTCAGTTCTCCGACCTGCATCTTGCCAACATAAATGAGATTGGCTCCAAAGAATAAGATAAAGACGATCGTCGTGTACATAACAAGCTGGAAAGAAGGCATATTGAGCATCGCTTTGGAAAAGGTATTCTTCGTCGTTTCTTTCAAGCCGCTGTTTACTTTATCAAACTTCAGACTTTCATAGTCTTCTCTGACAAAAGCTTTGACGACCCTGATCGCATTCAGATCTTCTTCAACGACAATGTTGAGTTTATCGACCGCTTTTTGTAAGATAGCATATTTAGGAGCTACTTTAGTAACGATCAAAAAGAGGATGAAGGCTAAGATCGGTGTAGCGATCAAAAAGACCAAGACCAGTTCACCATTGATCATAAAAGAAAACAAAAGCCCCAGTATCAGCATGACCGGACCTCTTGTGATCGGCCTAAGACCGCCAGAGATGGCGTTTTGAATGACGGTCACATCACTGGTCAGACGGGTGATCAGACTTGAAGTATCAAAATGATCGATATTGATAAAAGAATATTCCTGGATCTTTTCAAATTCGGCCTTTCTGAGTTCAGTCCCAAAACCGTTGGCAGCTTTGGCATTGAACTTAGCATAAAGCAAGCCGAAGATCAAAGAGATGATCGCTAAAATACCCATGAGTATTCCCTGATACAATATATATTCAATGTCTTTATTAACTAAGCCCACATCAATGATATTAGCCATGATCATCGGAATGATCAATTCAAAAGCCGATTCAATGATGACGCAGAGGATGGCAATGACAAAATAGAACCGATAAGCCTTAGCATAGCGAAATAATCTGAATAATGACTTCATACAGCTACTCCTTTAAATTATCGATCGCTCTTAATAAAAAACTTTTAAACAGTTCTTTTTCTTCCTCATTAAAACCTTTTAAAGTTTTATCGATCGCTTCACTTAAATATTCATTCCATTTTAAAATGACCTCTTTGCCAAGATCAGTGATCCTCACGGAAAAAGACCGGCGGTCTGAAGCTTCGATCCTTTTGATCAGTCCTTTTTCGCTAAGACCGTCAAGGATGTTAGAAACAGTCGATGGTTTGATCTCGTAATATTCAGCAATATCGATCTGCATCGAACCGTCATGATTTAAAAGATACCTTAATATTCTCGGCTGCCCTCTGGAAAGATCAAGCTCATCGGCATAAGGACGCAATGTTTCCTGCAAGAGCTGATTCAATCTAAAGACAAGCGTATTCAATCTGGCTTCCATAATACCCCCTTAGTTTTCTAATTGTTAGAACACTAACTATTATAACGCAATTATAAGCATTATTAAAAAGTCTTTTTTATGATATGTTAGAATAAAGATGTAAAGGAGATAAGAAAATGCTCAAAACCGGTGATAAAGCCCCTCTGTTTACTCTAAAAGATGAAAAAGGCAATGAAGTTTCTTTAAGTGATTTCAAAGGACATAAAGTCGTTTTATACTTCTATCCCAAAGATAATACCCCAGGCTGCACCAGGCAGGCTTTAGCCTATAAAGAGTATTATAATGCTCTTAGAGAACTTGATACTTATGTCATCGCCATCAGCAAGGATCCCATAAACAGTCACTTAAAGTTCAAAGACAAATATGCTTTGCCGTTTATCTTGCTTTCAGACCCAGAACATGAAGTCATTGAAGCTTATGGAGCATGGCAAGAAAAGAAGCTCTATGGCAAAGTATCGATGGGTACGATCCGCAGTGCTTTCATCATTGATGAAGAAGGCACGATCATTAAAACGATGCCTAAAGTAAGACCTGATGACAATGCCTTAGAAGTCTTAGAATTTATAAAAGAGTATAAAGAGAATAAATGACCGGTCGATCCGGTCATTGTTTTATTTTCATCATCTTCCTATAGAGCTCATCAGCTCTTTTAGTATCTTTGATACTTTTATAATAATCAATGAGTATATCATTTACTAAGACATATTCATCTTCATCATAGGGTATATCAAGATCATCTAGTAGTTTAAAAGCATTATCAAGATTATCGTCACTGAAACCTTTATCAAGGATATCTTTTAATAACTTAGATAATCTATAAGTCTTTTCATGACTGTTATCATCACACTTTATAAAATAGTCATACCATTTATCAAAGTTATCTTTATCTTTTATCTTAAAGAAGAACTCTAATACTAATTCAAAAGTAGAATATGTGAATCTTTTAAGATCATTTTCATTATCCAAACTTTGAATATATCTATAAGTCCTCTTCTTATCATTACTTCTTTTAACATGACACCAAAGGATGTTGTGGAAAGCCATGTCAGCATTGCGGATCAAGGTCTTATTATTCGTGTTTAAGTTTTGAACATATTCAATTATATATTTATATTTCTCAAGAGCTTTATCTACCTCATTGAATTGTGAATAAATGTTTCCCAATACAAGATAACAGGTAGTAGATCTGTTTGGAATGTCGTATTTTTTGAATATGCTGATAGCTTCATTTATATAATTGACAGCTTCAACATATTTTTTATTTGCTGCCAATATTTCGATGTAGAATGTGGCTGCCATAGCATATCCTAATTCTTTTATAGGAAAGTTTAATGCCTTTATAAAATATTCTGTAGCTTTTTCATATATTTCATGACTTGAATGATATATCCCAAGATAACAATATAAGATTTGTTTATCGATCTCTGATAAATGCGATTCATCTTTAATGAGTGATCTGATCGTTATATCATCTATAATTTTACTGTTACGGACTGCATAGACAAAATCATATAGACAATACCTATACTTGCATACTGAATTTAATATATTATCTTTATTCTTTTCTATTTCATTGTGATATTTTGTTTCTGAATCATCTATCATCACTATATTTAAAAACAGATCATCAAACAGACTGTCATAGTATTCTATTAACTCTGGATCAATAATAAAAGATATACCAAGTTTATCAAAGATATAAATTAAAGTATCATAATGACCGTAATATTTATTATTCTCTATTTTAGATAAGGAAGAAGGACTAGAATCACATAGTTCAGCCAGCTTTTCTAATGAAAAACCTTTTTCTTTGCGATATGATTTTAGAGTTTTGGAAATTATTTTCTGATATTCGCTTTTCATGAGAAAACCACCTAAATACTATTGTAACACAACTGATTTAAAAATGCATTTCTAAAAATCAGCCCTTTTTACATAAATATTTGGAAAAGTAATTAAGATTAAATTATTTTACAATAAAGATGTAAAAAGAAAGGGGAAAGAGATATTATGAAGATCATTTTATCTATCAGTATTTTATTATTAACTAGTATATTGCCACCTGTTGATAATTTAGAATACTGTGAGAAATGTGAACACTATCATTATGTTAAAGATGATAGATGTACTCATAAGGATTGTAAGTGTAATGATGACACCTATGAGATTGAGCCTTATGAGAAAAAATGGCCGAAAGATAATTAAAGGGAGGTATATACCAATGGGCCAGATAGTAGAATGAGAAACAAAAATGAAATGGAGGTATAGACTAATGGATTAAAAATTGTTGAATATGATTATGTAATGATCATTAAGACAACTGCATAATTGAATTTTACAATATATTCAGTTATGGCAGATTTTCTATCTTGATAAATTAGTAAATGTAACAGAACTGTAATAAGGAGAATTATGAAAAGAAAACTATTAATTTTATGTATTATTTTGTCTTTTTGTTTTAACGTACCAAATGTGATATACGCAAATGATATTGATTTTAAAGGCACAAATACCAATGCAGTTTGCGTTAATGAATATGAGAATTTATTAGAACAGATCGAACAAAACAAATTAAAGAAAAGTTCTTATGATGAGTATAAGGAGTTGCTTGATTTAAAAAAAGAGTACATCGAAACGATTTATTCTTATAAGAAGTTTAGTTATGACGAATTAAAAAATAAGCATTTCAGCGACGAACAAATACAAGCAATACTTAATTTTGATGGTAGTGATGAAATGGCGACAAAGGCCGCCGCTTCTGTATGGGTCGCTCCTTCTACAATCAACAGGTTAAACAATATTCATGGAGTAAGATTTGTATGGTACTGGCAGGGAACGCCATTATTCCCTGGTCCCAAAAATTTAGTTGGCGTAAGATGGAGATCTAGCAATACTTCTGGCAACACAGTTAATACAACTGTCTATAGTACAGAGTCTTATGTTCTTTATGGAAGCACTTCTAGAAAAACTGCTCCTACAAAAATAGACAACTATAATCGAGTTGTAACTTCCGAAATTAACATGAATGGAAATGCAGGATGGGCAGAAAGAGGAGCTATAGATGTGAATGTTAGACCAGCTTCAGGAACAAGCACAAATCTGGGAAATACCATTTTTAAGTTTACTTATGCATCGGTTAAACTAAATTTTAGCATTTCATATCCACCTAGTATTTCATTAGATTTTGATATTACTAACGGGAACATAGTAGCTACTAAAGAGTATCAAGTTTATTAGAAATAGCTATTGAGAAGAGGATGGGAAATGCTTATCTTATTTCTGATTTGCTTATCAATACCAAGTTTATTATTTATGCCAAAGCTGCTGTATTATGTCATTTACGATAATAAGTATATCTGGTTGTTTGCAGCAGTGGTCTTGATCTTGTATTTGCTGGATATAAAGTCTATTGCACTGTTTGATGATATGGCACCTGTCTTCTATCTTTTAAGACTTGCCTTCATTCTTTATCCTTTTGCTTATAGGAGTTATTTCAAAGCGACAAAGAATGGCATTTCTGCTCTT
The DNA here is from genome assembly GCA_944326825.1 of uncultured Erysipelotrichaceae bacterium. GTDB lineage: Bacteria > Bacillota_I > Bacilli_A > Erysipelotrichales > Erysipelotrichaceae > JAHHTG01. The sequence continues at coordinate 808 of CALVFL010000012.1, read as the reverse complement.
ACGCCATATATTTTGATCCAGTTTCTTAACTTTATACTATTGATGAATTTGGTTTATTCCTGATCATAGCAGAATTGTATAAAATGGCATCATATTTTTTAAAGATACCAATGATCATATAAAAAAGATCGTTACCTTTTTACATAATGTTTACAATATATATATATATATATATAATCAAGGTATAATGAAAGCGAGGCGGAATTATGTCAATACTTAAAAGAATAATAGTAGCTATCAAAAGAAATGCCAATCGTTCGCTGTTGATGTTTTTGATAGTGGTAGTTTTAAGTTTATTTATTGGTATCATATTTGATATAACCAATCAATTTGCCTATCTTGATAAAGAAATAAAAGCAGGTCTTGATACAACTGATATTTGTATTGAATACGATCTGGAGTTAAATCAAGACTATGATCGCCCTTATGCCGATTTTGAAAAGATCAATGACAGTTATTATGAGTTACATAATGAACTGATGAATAGCGGTATGGTTGATGAAAAGAGTGCCATATATATTGAAAGTGAATTATTAAGTCATAAGTATCTTCAAAAAAATTCCAGTTCATACAATGGCAAATTGTGGGTCCATGGATTTATCAGTGAAGATCTTGATAATCTTTTATTTAATAAAACGATCTCAATAGAAGATGGTCGAATGATAACGGATGAGGAAGCAACTAATGGCGATAATGTCATTATGGTTCGTGATGGTTATTTAAAATATGACGATCAAAGAAAGACAGATGTAGAAGTGGGTGATGAAATTACCTTTTATATGGATTATGCTGAAGGTCAAGGCTTTGG
>CALVFL010000011.1 GCA_944326825.1 uncultured Erysipelotrichaceae bacterium | reverse complement strand
TACCAGAAGGTGCCAGACAAATAGCTCCCCGTCCGATCGAAGAAGTAGCTAAATCCCTTACCTTCTCGATCAATCCTGGTGCTTTATTAGTCTATGGAGTAACAGCCGGCAGTGCTATTGATGATTCAATGATCGCTAAAGCTAAAAAAGCCTGTGATACCCCTGTCTTTGCTTCTAATGGTGTAAGAGCCGAAACTGTCAAAGATACCCTATCGCTAGCTGATGGCTGTGTTGTCGGTACCTGGTTAAAGGTAGACGGCAAATTCTATAATGAGGTAGATCCTCAAAGAGTTAAAGAACTCATGAAGAATGCAAAAGAATATCGAGGCGACTGATTATGATCATCAGTCCTTCGATAGCTTCTTTCGATGTGTTAAACTTTGCTGAAGAAGCGAAGTATATCGATGAAAACTTTGATCATATCCACATAGATATCGAGGATGGAATGGCCGTAAACGGCATCAGTTTTGGTTTTAAAGTTGCCAAGGGTGTCATGTCGATGGTCAAAGCCAAAGCATCGATCCATTTAGAGGTCATGCATCCGCTTGATTATCTTGATGATGTGATGTCTTGTCAGCCGTATGTAGTATTTATTCAGGCTGATGTCTTAGATGATCCTTTGCTGGTCGTAAAAGAGTTTAAAAAAAGAGGCCTTAATGTCGGTCTGGCGGTAGGTGATAAGGATCTTGACAAGGACTATCAGGACATTTTTACCATTACTAAAGATGTTTTGGTATCGACGGCGTATCATGACGATGAAAAACAGATCTACCAGAAAGTTCTAGAAGATTATGCGCATTCTTTATTTGAAAAATATGGTCTGCGGGTCTGGCTTGACGGGGGAGTGACTCTTGAAAAGTATGAAGAACTAAAAAACAGTGACTTCTATGCCGCTGTTATGGGCAGAGCTGTTTATCAGAATAAAGAATTGTTTAAAAAACAAAAGGAGTCATTATGAGCTGGATAAAGGATGTTTTTAAAAAAGATAAAGCTATCATCGGATTATGTCATTTGAAGCCGCTTCCTTCAGATCCATGGTTTGATGAAAAAGGCGGTCTTGAAAAAGTTTATGAAGCAGCTTTAAAGGATGTCAATGCTTTGCAGGAAGGTGGAATAGACGGTATTCAATTTACCAATGAATTCTCAATTCCTTATGAGATGAGTGAGCCTTGTGATCCTTGTGTCTTAGCTTCGATGGCCGAAATAATCGGTAGACTCCAAAATGTAATCAAAGTGCCTTTTGGTGCTAATGTGATCGGTGATACTTATGCTTCGATAGCTCTTTGCAAAGCTACCGGTGCTAAATGGACGAGAGGTTCATATCATGGTACATGGGCTACCAATGAAGGATTATTAAATTCGACATGTTCCAAGATCTATCGTTATCGTCATAATCTTCATTTTGATGATTTAAAACTTATCCATTATGTTATACCGGAGAGTTCTAAAGATATTGCCGGTCGTGATCCTTTGGAATCGATCAAATCGCATGTCTTTTTAAATAAGCCGGATGCACTGGGTCTGGCTGGCCTTGTTGCCGGTCAAAAAGTAGATGCAGAATTATTGAAAAGAGTTAAAAAAGCATTTCCTGATGAAACATTATTTGTTGTAACTGGCGTAAATAAGAACAACGTTAAGGAATTGATGAGTGTAGCTGATGCTGCATTCGTAGGTACATCACTAAAAGAAAACGGAATTTTTGAAAATCCCGTCAGTAAAGATAATGTTAAAGAATTGATGTCAGCAATGTCGGCTGTCATTAAATGATGATAGCTTTTTTGTTTACGATGTTGATTGAAGCTCCTTCGAGAAAATGAATGACATCGTTTGGCCTTTTGGCCTTACGCATCATTTCGAGGAATGAAGGTTTTCTGATGGCAGTCATCAGCTGTAAAAGTGCATTGACATATTCATGGGTGTCAAAGACGGCACAAGCTACTACCACTTCAACCGGATCAAATTCATTTTTGCCAAAAGTTATGGGTTTGGAGAATCTGACAATGGATGCTCCTGGCTTTAAGGTACCGTTTTCCGGTTGGGCGTGAGCGATTGCTATACCTGGGGCAATGACAATATAAGGGCCGAACTTTTCAACAAGATTCACCATTTCGGTAATATATCCGGCTGTGATATTGTTATTCCAAAGCAGTATTTCACCGGCAAAGATAATGGCTTCTTGCCATTTGGTGGCATCGCCATCCAAATTGATCATCTTTTTGGAAAGAAGATCCAGGAAAGTAATGTTGGCATTTTTAGAATCATCATAGTCATCGATCACTTTTTTATCAGAATTTAGATGAGCTTTGGAATTTATGATAACGATCTGGTTGTGGATCTTGGCAATATCTTTATCGCTTAAAACGGCATTGACCGTTACGGTTGGGATATTCTGATCATCAATAGGCAAAGTAGAGATGATTAAATCGATATGATTGGCTTCAAGAATTGAATTCAATCGATGGATCGGCGCTGTAGCAATGATATTGACATTGAAATTCTTTTTGATAAGGGCACTTAAAAGATTGCTGGTAGCTATCCCAGCCTGACAAACTACCACTACATTCAGCGGATTGTTAGGAATGGTGTTGCGTTCAACGGATGCGATGATATGCATCAGGATATATGATATCTCATCATCGTTAAGCGAGATGTTCAGACCATTTTCTAAGATGTATATTGACTGTTTTAATCTTTCAAAATCATCTTTGTATTTTACACGTATATCATCTCCAAAAGGATTGTTGTAATATTTCTTGGCTGTCGTCCTGTGATAACAGACATTGATATGAGCGATCAGAAAATCATTCAATGTCTTGTCATCGACCAGATTAGTCTTGTAGTGAGGCTGAATATCAAAGAGCAGATCTTTGATAAGTATCGACATGTATTGAGGATTGTCCTTGCTTTTGACGATATGAGAAGCGATATTTTCTTCTTTGGATACGGTGATGAAATATCCGATCTCGTTTTCTAGGAGTTTAAAATCATCTCCTAAATTAACGAAGATCCGTTTTATAAAGTTAGAGAATTCATCATCTTTATCATAATCATAAATGGTATTGATCAAATGACTGGTTTCGATACGTTCAATAAATATTACTAGTATCAGGACTAATTGATAAAAATGAATATCCGGTAATTTGACCAGCAATTCATTTTCGGAATCAGTGATCGCTTTTTCGGAAATGTTGAGGTATTTGTTGATCTTGAGATGATTTATTAAAAATACACAGCAGGGATTGCAGATACCATTAGTAAAAAGAGCTTTTTCAATATCAAGCTTTCTAAGACAAGTGACGATTATTTCTCTTCTTTTGGCTTCATCAGCTATCAAGTAGGTGCCGTTACGCTTGTTTTCGGCGATCTGAACGCCAAAGGTATCGATATAATCTTTGACTTCTTTCAGATCAGAAATAATGGTATTGCGGGAAACATAGAGCATTTCTTCAAAATAAACGCTTTTGATCGGTGCATCGCTGTTGGCTAAAAGGATCGTGATAATATTCTTTCTTTCCTCTCCAGAAAGGCGATATTCGTAAAACGACAGTGAAGAAAGAGTGTTTTTGATAAGTTTTATGTCCTCATCATTACCGTTGAACCAGAACTCATGATTATTGAAAACTACCAGTCTTTGTGAATTGATGGCAGATAAAAAATCATAGATATCTTCGTAGTAATTATAGAAAGATCGGTTGCTTACTTGAAAGATATCAGCTAATTCATCGATGGCAAGAGGTTTGTTTCCGCTTTCGATGATATATTCTAATAATTTAAAAGTTTGTTTATTCATATCAGTTTAATTATACTTTGCGCTTTAAATTAGTGCAAATAAATTATGGAAAGGAAATATAAAATGAAAAATTGGCTAGAAGAATTATTTAAAGTTAAAAAACCTATAATCGCTATGTGTCATTTGCAGCCGATGCCAAATGATCCGAATTACGATGAAAAGGGCGGCATGAAAAAAGTTATCGAAATGGCCAGAAATGATCTTTTGGCATTGCAGGAAGGCGGCGTTGACGGTGTTATGTTTTCAAATGAATTCTCGCTTCCTTATCTTACTAAAGTAGAAACGATCACGGTAGCAGCCATGGCCAGAATAATCGGTGAATTAAAAGATGATATCAAAGTTCCTTATGGAGTAAACTGTCTATGGGATCCGGTAGCTTCTTTAGACTTGGCGGCAGTTACTGATGCTAAATTCATAAGAGAGATCATCTCCGGGGTATATGCATCTGACTTTGGTCTTTGGAATACAAATCCCGGCGCTACGGCCAGACACAGAAAACATATCGGTGCCAAAGATGTAAAGATGTTATACAATATCGTTCCTGAGGCTGCTAAATATCTGGCTGATCGTGACATCGTGCAGATAGCCAAGACCACTGAATTCAATAATGATCCGGATGCGATTTGTGTTTCAGGCTTAACAGCTGGTTCAGAAACTGATACACAAGTATTGTCGCTTGTTAAAGGAGCCGTTAAAAAAACACCGGTACTTTGCAATACCGGCTGTAATAAAGATAATATCGTCAGACAATTAAGCGTTGCTGACGGAGCTGTTTGTGCTACTACCTTTAAGGTTGACGGCATCTTTGAAAATCCGGTCGATGTCAATCGAGTCAAAGAATTCATGGATGTCGTCAAAGAATTCAGAAAAACATTATAATTATCGCATGTATGATTTGGCATAATCGGAAGGGGTTATGCCAAATTCTTCTTTAAACTTCCTTGAGAAATAGTGTATAGTGCTAAAACCGCACATGACAGCTATTTCAGAGATCGTATAATTGTTTTGTTTGATCAGTTCTTTAGACTTAGTCAGTTTCAGATTAGAGATATACTGTTTAGGCGGAACGTTCAGACTGTTTTTAAATAACAGTTGCAAACTCGACCTTGACAAAGAAAACTTGCGGCAAAGATCTTCGACTGTCAAAGGATTATAGATATTTTCCTGAATATAGTTTAGAATACCATCCAAGATCTCGCTGTCAAATTTCTGCTGGACAGGGGTAATAGCGATATTGGTGGTCTTAGAACGGTTGCTTCTTAAAAGTTCGATCAGGATCATCTGAAGATTGGCGACCATCAGATCATCGTCATATTCATCTTCTCTTAGCGTATTTTTAAGAAAATCATCGACATGGCTTCTGACAGCCGATCCGCTTTTAAAGATGCGGTCTTTTAAAGAATCGGGATTATCGATATCCATATCAAAGATAACAGTAATATAGGATGTCGTTTCATCAGCGGATGTATATTGGGTATGGAATTGGCCGGGGGCATAGAGTATCAGTTCATTGTTTTTGAGGGCGTACTCTTTGTCTTCGATAACGGTATGAAGCGTACCGTCATTGATCATCGTCAGCTCCCAATGATCATGCGTTTCCCCTGGAAAGTTGTAATCGGTACTTCTGATCACATAGTAGTAACTGTATATCTCTTTTACCTTCAGCTTGGATACGATCGGTCTATAAGTATATGGTTCAAACAGGTCATGTTCTTCATCTAAAGTGCTGTTGAGCGTTGAAAGTTCAAGATTGGAAGTATCGGTAATAGATATGAAATTATAATAGACGCCTTTTTTAATGCAGACGATCTTATGTACTACAAAAGAATCGATCGTTTCGTTTAAACTGTTCGTACAAAGCAAGAGCACGATCCCGTCATTGACTCGAAAATAGACATCTTCTTTAGCCAGGTACATCTTGCTTACCGACTTGGAACTGATGTCCTTGCTGATGGTATTATTGCGGATATGTTTTTTTCTTGGCGTAATCTCTGATAACGTCGTACCATATTTCAGAAAATTGATGCTTGTCGTTTTTAGATACATGATTACTCTCCCCAAGTTTATTTTACTATATTTTTATAAATGTATATTCAATTTTATTTAAAATATGTTTGCCTAAAAAATGTTAATTATGTGATGAAATTTGTGCAAATTGTGAAAATCCCTTTAAATAAGGGATTTTTTTAATTCTGTCAATCACATAATTATTAAAAAGTATAAACATAAAAATAAAAAGTACAAAGAATTATGTAAGCGTTTGTATTATGATAGGTACAGGAGCCTTAGTGATGTACGGTTCTTAACAGAAGGGAGAGAGAAAAATGCCTGATATTGTTCTTACTAGAATTGACAATCGTCTAATTCATGGACAAGTAGCAACTCAGTGGTGTGGTGTAGTAGGTGCCAACTTATTGTTGGTAGCTAACGATGCTGTAGCTAATGATCAATTAAGACAAGGTCTTATGAACATGGCTGCTCCGTCTTATGCCCAAACCAGATATTTCACAATCGCTAAAACTTGTGAGATCATCGGCAAGGCCAGTCCTAATCAACACATTGCTATCATTTGCGAAAATCCTCAAGATGTATTAAAACTTGTTGAGGGTGGTGTACCTATTAAATCTGTTAATATAGGTAACATGCACATGAAGGAAGGCAAACGTCAGGTTGCCACTTCAGTTGCAGTAGATGATGCTGATGTTGCTGCATTCAAACGTTTGCAAGAATTAGGAGTTGAATTATTCATTCAACGTGTTCCTGATATTGCAAAAGAAGATATTAAAAAATTATTTGAATAATATCTTAAATTATAATTATTAAAAGAAGGGAAAAAACACAATGGAAATAGTTCAAGTAGTGTTATTAGCCGTTGCAACTTTCATTTTTGCAATCGACCAATTTTCACTTACAGAAGTTTTGTACCGTCCTATTATCGCTTGTACGATCATCGGTGCTATCCTTGGTGATTTACAAGCAGGTTTGACAGTAGGCGGTTCTGTTGAAATTATCGCTATCGGTAATATGCCGGTTGGTGGTGCACAGCCTCCAAACTTTGTAATCTTCTCTATTGCATCTTGCGTTCTTGTTATCGTATCTGGTATGGAACCGGAAGCTGCAATGGGTGTATCAATGGTATTCGCTTTATTCGGCCAATACGTTGTTACTTTAGTATTCACAGTAATGTCTGCTTTAATGGATAAAGCTGATGAGGCTGCTCACAATGCTAATCCTAAAGGTATTACTGCTGTATTAAATGCTCACATGGCTGTATTAGGTGCTTTATTCGCTGTTATCGCTGTTGCTTGTTACTACGGTGGTGAAGCTTTATCTGGAACTTTAAACAGCATCTCAACTCAGTTCTCTTGGTTGATGGGCGGCTTAAGCGTTGCCGGTGGTATGTTAAGATTCGTCGGTTTCGGTATCTTGATGAAGATTATGCTTTCTAACGATATGTGGGGTATCTTGCTTGCAGGATTTGCTTGTGCTGCAATCTTCGGTGCTTCAAGCGTAGCAAGCGCAACATTGATTTACGTTGCCTTTATCGGTGTAGCAATCGCTCTTTACGATTACAATAGCAGCGTTAAATTAAAGAATACAAATGTAGGAGGAGGAATGAGTGATGGCATCTAATTACGTTTTACCTGAGAACTATAAGGATCAGACTCCAGCTGCTCCTCTTGATAAGAAAACTCTTAACAAAGTAGTTTGGCGTTCATTACAGTTGCAAGCTTGCTTCAACTATGAAAGAATGCAATCTGCCGGTTGGTTATGGGGTATCCTTCCGGGTCTTGAGAAGATTCATACTAACAAAGAAGACTTAGCTGCTTCTATGACTCACAACATGGACTTCTTAAATACTCACCCTTACTTAGTAACATTCGTTATGGGTATCGTTCTTTCTTTGGAACAAAATAAAGCACCTATCCAAACGATCCGTTCAGTAAGAATTTCTGTTGCTGCTCCTTTAGGCGGTATTGGTGATGCCTTATTCTGGTACACATTCATGCCTATCGTTGCCGGTGTAACTTCTGGTTTAGCTCAAGATGGCAACATCTTAGGACCAATCCTTTACTTCGTATTAGCCTTTGGTGTACAAATGGCTTTACGTTTCGCTTTAATGTACTGGGCTTACGGTATGGGAGCTGCCGCAATCAACTCTTTAACTAAGAATGCTCAAGAATTCACTCATGCAGCCAGCATGATGGGTATCTTCGTTGTCGGTGCTCTTATCTACAACATGGGTACTGGTACTCAATTAGGTATGGTATTCACTAACGGTGATCTTACTACTGACGTTCAAGCTCAGTTAAATACAATCTTACCTGGTATCATACCTTTAGCTTTAACCTTAATGTGCTACTACTTATTAGCTAAAAAAGGTTGGAAACCAATCAACTGTATCTTATTACTCTTAGTAATCGGTATCGTTGGTTGTATCTTCGGAATCTGGTCTGGTTCTTACACAGCTCTAGTATCAGTTCCTTGGCACGCATAATCAAATAAAACGTGTCGGTATTCTCTTGAACTTCAATAAGCACGTAGATCTTCTGCGTGCTTATTTATTTAAAGGTATTAGTTAATGAAATATACAATTGTAATTATTTTCATCTTTATAGCGATCATTATAGCGATCGCCTTCAATCTAAAAAAACGCTCTTTATATAATCAGCTGGTAGAATATGCTGCCAGCAAGCACTTTAAAGAATTTGATGAGCTTATCGATACTAAAATGAGCCGATTCCTGTTCAATCCTTTCAGTATCGATTATTTAAAGCTCAACAAAGAAATCCTGGCGAATGATACTAAGGCTATCGATAAAATGTTTACTTCGATCACTGGCCATCGTTTAAACCTCAAACAGAAACAGGAAATCTATTCCAAAGGTTTTAACTATTATATCGGTATTGAGAATTATGCCAAGGCTAAAGAGTTTCTGGATCTTGTGCACACTTTAAACAATGCCCAGATGGATCGTGAGATGGATCGTATCTATGATATATATGCTTTAAAAGGTTATAAGTATTTGGATGAGATCCTGGAAGAAACAAGCGAGATGCCTGATACTTATAAAGGCGTCAATGAGTTTCTAATCTCTTTGATGTATGAAAACAAAGGGGATAAGAAAAAAGCTGCCGAATATCGAAAGCTGAGCGAAAAACATCTGGCTTTGCTAGATAACAAGATCGCCAAAAAGATGAAAGAAGACAATAAAAAAGCTGAATAGGCTTTTTTATTTTGGTCTATTCAGCATTTAATGGTGTTTAGAATAATTCTTTCTGATGAGTGGCGTAAAGATATTCGTCGATCGTATTGATGACTCTGTCTAAGATCAAAGATTCAGGGTCATTTTTTAATTTGCCTTCTCTTACTTTGGTGTATTGGATCGGCATGAACTGACTGAGCAGATTTAAAGGCACGCCATCTTTGAAGTTCGCCAATAAGACTTCGATCGCTTTTTCAACATGCGGATTTTGCATATAATAGCGGGAGCGGTCAGAGAAGGAATATTTACGTTTGATGTAAAGCTCATGTGCATCGCCATGATAGTGCTTCTTCCAGTTCTTGTCGTTTTTAAGCATCTCTTCTTCCAAGACCTTGCGAAGATCGCTTTTCACATGATCAGTACCATCAAAATATTCGTCTTCAATAAAACTTAAAGCGAAGAGAGCTTCACGGGCAGCGAAAGTCAATCCCGGACCGACTTTTAAGATCGCTACACCATCTTCGATCAGTTCTCTTAATTTATATTTAGTCTGATAATCGGTCGAATGGCCCTCATAGACTAAATTAGGATATTCTTTGATAGCGGCCATCAGTTCAGTGGCTTTGCTTCTATCGTATTCCGTACAGCCGGCATCTTTTTCTTCTACGCCCGGCTGAACGACGATGGCAATGACTTTCTGCCAGGCTTCCTCAAGTCCTTCGTTTTTGAAAGCTTCTTCAAAAGTCTTGACGGTCTTTTTAAAGTCTTCGACTTTAGTGACCTGTACACCTTCATCAACAGCTGATTGTGAGCCGCCAGGGATCGGAACCTCACTGCCTACGATATAGATCGGCTCAGTAGCGTCAGGGTCATTTTTTAAGACTTCTTTAAAAGTTTCTTCAGCTACTTTAGCTAAGCGGGCCCCTCTTTTGGCGATCGTTTCATCGCTTAAGCGGACACCAGGATCATCATCAGCCAGCTTCATGCTGGTATCGATATGGATCTTGGTAAAACCGGCTGCCACATAAGCCCTGATAAGATCTTCAGCATTTTTCATAGCTTCTTTTTCTTCAAGATCAGCCCAGGTCAAAGGTCCTAAATGATCTCCGCCTAAAAATAACTTTTTAGTATTGAAACCTTTCTTGTCAGCCAACTCATAGACATAATTCTTAAAATCCAAAGGTTTCATGCCTGTATAACCGCCAAACTGATCGCATTGATTGGCCGTACTTTCGATCAAGACACAGGAATCATCTTCCAGTCCTCTTTTCAAAACGGCTTCAATAACGAAACGGTTGGCACTGCAGGCGGAATAGATGCCGACGGGTTTGCCGCTCTTTTGGATCGTTACTATTTTCTTTAATGGATTTTCACGCATTACAACCATCTTCCTCCTTGTTTAAATTATACCACATTACTAATAAAAGAACTTAGGAGTCCTTCCTAAGTTCTAAATATTTATGATAGGCTTTTTTGATAGCTTCAAAGGTTACATCGCTGAGATCGTGTTCGATCATGCAGGAATCATGATAAGCTGTTTTCTCATCGACTCCCAGTTCCATAAATATCTTGGCGATCATGTTATGTCTTTCATACATGCGGTATGCTTCCACGTGGCCTTTTTCAGTCAGTTTGATCTTATTGTTGGTTATCGTTATATAATCTTCACTGGCTAATTGTTTTAAAGCGATAGACACGGTCGGTCTTGAGAAGTTCAGATATTCAGCGATGTCGATAGCTCTGACATCATGATTCTTTAAAGATATGAAGTAGATCGCTTCTAAATAATTCTGTCTGGTTTCATCTTTGTTCATACTAATATGCTAGCACAAAGTGAAGGGTAAATAAAGTTTTATTGTTGCGTGGCTGTTTGAGGTGCTTCACCTAAAGTGATCTTTAAAGTCACTTCTTCATTGTTTCTGATGACGGTAATATCGACAGTATCGCCAACCGAGAGATTGTTAAGTTCAGCGCTGAGCGTTGTGTAGCTTTCAATATCGACACCGTTGAAGCGGATTATTCTGTCATAAGTCTGAAGTCCGGCCTTGCTGGCAGGGGAATCTTCCTGGATCTCCGTAACATATAATCCCGGCTCAAAGCCCTGCATACCTTCAGTTACCTGGGTGACTGTAACACCTAAAGTCGGACGGTCTTTGACATAGCCGTCTTTAATGATGGCATTGGCGATCCTTAAAGCGGTATTGGAAGGAATGGCATAACCTAGACCCTCAACGCTCACACCGCTGGACGAAGAAGAAGTCTTGGCGTTAACGATACCGATGAGCTGGCCGGAGATATTGAAAAGACCACCGCCGGAATTGCCACTGTTGATCTGAGCATTGGTTTGAAGCAGGTTCATTGCCTCGTTATCGATGACGATCTCACGATGAACAGCTGAGATGATACCGGTAGTGACAGAGATGCCGCTGCCTAAAGGATTGCCGATAGCGATCGCATCATCACCGACTTCGATCGCATCACTGTCAGCGAAGGTTGCATAAGGAAGTCCGCTGGCTTCGATCTTCAAGACGGCAATATCACTCTTTTCATCGCTGCCGACGATCTTGGCTTCATATTCTTCATCATTTGTCAAATAGATCTTGACACTCTTGGCGCCATCGATGACATGATGATTGGTGATGATATAACCATCTTCAGAGATGATGACTCCTGAACCGAAGGCCGTACCGCTGCTTTGGGTAAAGAATCCTTCTTCAACGATGTCGCATTCGACCCTGACTACGCTGTCATAAGCCGTATCGATCGCACTTTTGACGTCGGATGATTCTTTGTTGGTATAGACGACTTTAGAATTATCGCCGTTTGCCAAAGGGCTGCTTATGCTCTTATTTATTTCCATCGCTCCCAGGGTTCCGACAAAACCTCCTAACAGAGCTACAAGAAAGATAATACAAATATGTTTAAACTTTAGTTTCATTTTTCTCACCTCGTTTATCATTATAAATATAATTGTGAACTGAAAGTGAACTTATTGTAAATTATTGATGATTTCATCAGCTGTTTTAACGCCATCTAGGGCACTTGACATGATCCCGCCGGCATATCCGGCTCCCTCGCCGACAGGATAGAGTCCGCAAGTATTGATACTCATTCGATCAGCACCTCTTTTGATCCTGATCGGACAGGATGATTTGGTTTCCGGACCGACCATGATCCCTTTTTCAATGAAACCGGGAATCAGTTTATCAAAGTGAGATAAGGCCTCATGGAAAGAATCGTTCAGTTTTTGATCAAAGAACTTGTTGAAATCATATAAGACAGTACCCAGACTGTAAGAAGAAGGAAAGATCAGTTTATTTAAAGAACCATCAAGATAATCTTTGATATTCTGGCTTAATGCTTTATAGGAAGTAGAGGCTTCATAGGCTTTGTGTTCCAAAGCATGAAGATATTCAAACCCGGCAAAAAGACCTTCGTCATAGTCGTTTTTATCGATCTGAACCAATATGGCACTGTTGGCCAAGTGATGATCACGCAACGAATAGGACATGCCGTTAGTGACGATGGTTTCTTGATCACAGGACGAAGGAATGACAAAACCGCCCGGGCACATGCAGAAACTGTAAACACCTTTATTATTGGTGGTCTTGGCTCTTAAAAAGTATTCTGCCGGCATCTTTTTTAAGTATGGGGCATATTCTTTATACTGTCTTAGATCGATCAGATCTTGGGGATGCTCAACTCTAAAGCCGACACTGAAATCCTTGTTTTCAAGATAGACACCTCTTTTATAAAGTGTTTTGAAGAATTCATAGGCACTATGACCGCAGGCGATGATAATCTTTTCGGCGGCGATAGTTCTTTTATTGGTGATAAGGGCTTTGACCTTGCCATTTTCAATGATCAGATCTTCAGCTCTTTCTTCAAAATAGATCGTCGCTCCTTTGGCGATAAGATGATCAGTCATCCTGACGATGATCTTTCTTATTTCATCTGTACCGATATGAGGATGAGCGTCATATCTGATCTCTGTCTTTGCCCCAAAGTTTACAAAAGCATCCAAGATATAGCTGATATAAGGGTCTTTGATCCTTGTTGTCAGTTTGGCATCGCTGAATGTGCCAGCTCCGCCTTCGCCATATTGAACATTGGATTCACTGTTTAAGATGCCTTCCTCCATGAACCTTCTAACATCTTCGCTTCTTTGTTTGATGCGTTTTCCTCTTTCGATAATGATCGGCTTGATGCCGGAAGAAACAAGTTTAAGGGCAGCAAACAGTCCGCTGGGACCAAGACCGATGATAAGAGGTCTTTCTTCAGTTTTGACTAGAGGTATCTGATATGTTATCTTTTGATATTTATTTACATCTTTATGTTTTAAAAGTTTATTTTCATTTTTGGTTTTGACGGCCGCTTCATAAACAAAAACAGCTTCTTTTCTGGCGTCAAGAGAGCGATGCAGAATCACTAATTCGGTAATATCTTTGGAGTCGATCTTTAATTTAGAGGCGATCTTTTCTTTTAATAAAGACTCTTTTTCATCAGGTCTTAGACGAATGTTTTTAACGGTTATCATGTTTTTATTATAACTTTATTGCTTGCAATATTTGTATAATATTGCAATAATTTATGCATGAGAAAGAAAAGAAAAGTATCAATAACAGCTGTAAAAAGACAGTTCTCAGCCGTCGGATTAAGCTTGATCTTATATGTTTTGTTTGTGATCGCTGCACCTTTAGTAATCAGTTATTATCTGCATGTCGAGTTTGGCGATTTTGTCAATATGGCTAAAAATCAGCAGCTCATAGCGATCTACAGCACCTTTTTGATCCTGATCATCGGAACGATCATCCCGTTTTGGATCATGATGAAAAGTTCCCGGATCAGGTTTACTGACTTCTACCGCAAAAGCAATATTACCTGGCTTGAATTCTTTGCCGATCTTTTGGTATATCTTTCTTTGGGAACCGGACTTTTATTCATTCTTTCAACTTTTAACGGTTATTTCAATTTGGGTGATGTGTTCATTTCGCCAATCGGCATCTCATCGTCAAGTTATTATTATATCTCGACCATAACGACGATCCTTTATATCGTAGCGATGCCTTTTGTTGAAGAATTTGCTTTCAGGGGAGTCTTGCTCAGAGTGCTTGGCCGCTATAATAATTTCTTTGCCATGATCACAGTGTCTTTGATCTATGCTCTCATGCATAAAACCTTATCGCAAGCGATCATCGCATTTGTGCTTTCGATCTTTTTAGTCAAGCTGACTCTTCGTTCCCACAGCATCCAGCCGTCTATTTTTATAAACATCTGTTTTAATCTTGTCACTTTTGTGCTCAGATTCTTTATCACTGATCATTATTATCTGGTATTGGGAATGATCATTTTGATCTATGTCTTATGTCTAGTGATGCTTTTGACTAAGACTTATCGAAGAGTCAGATTAAAAAGAAGCCCCAATCGTCTGATTGCCCGCTTATTCTATACAAGGATCACGGTAGTGATTGCTCTTTTGGGAATGTTTATTGCTTTGGGCTATAACACATATACCAGTTTTTTCCCGATGTTTACAGGAGGATTCTAAGATGGAAAAGATCAGTTTTGTGAATGATTACAGCGAAGGCTGCCACGCTGAGATCTTGAAAGCTTTGATCAAGGTCAATTACACGCAAAGTGCCGGTTATGGCCTTGATGACTATTCTATAAAAGCTAAAGAGATCTTGAAAAAAGAAATGGCTAATGATGAGGCTTCGATCCATTTT
Organism: uncultured Erysipelotrichaceae bacterium; assembly: GCA_944326825.1. Classification (GTDB taxonomy): domain Bacteria; phylum Bacillota_I; class Bacilli_A; order Erysipelotrichales; family Erysipelotrichaceae; genus JAHHTG01. The sequence continues at coordinate 1,880 of CALVFL010000011.1, read as the reverse complement.
GTAAGCGGCGGCACGCAAGCCAATCTGACTGTCATCGCTCATCTTTTAAGACCTTATGAAGCTGTTGTAGCGTGTGACAGCGGTCATATCAATGTTCATGAATCCGGTTCGATCGAAATGTGCGGTCATAAAGTCATGACCGTCAAAAATAAAGACGGCAAGATCGACTTGCAAGAGATCGCAAAATTGCTTTTGACAAACAATGATGAACACACTGTCAAGATCAAAATGGTCTATATCTCTAATGCTACCGAGATCGGCACCACTTATAGTTTAAGTGAACTTGAAGAATTATCGGCTTTCTGTAAACAACATGATCTATATCTTTTTGTCGATGGGGCAAGGATCGCCAATGCCCTGATGGCTAAAGACAATGATCTTTATTTGAAAGACTATGCCCGTCTTTGTGATGTCTTTTATATCGGCGGTACAAAAAATGGTGCCTTATTGGGCGAAGCAGTCGTCTTTAAAAATACAAAACTTGCCAAGGGTTACCGCAATACCATGAAACAGCATGGGGCAATGCTGGCAAAAGGCAGGCTTCTGGCGATCAATTTTCTGACTTTGTTTGAAGATGGTCTTTATTATAAACTGGGTGATCATGCCAATAAAATGGCTCAAGAGATCGCCGAGGCTTTAAAAGAAAAAGGTGTTTCCTTTATGTGTGAATCTAAGACCAATCAGATCTTTCCAATCTTTTCTAAGAGTGTCGCTGCTGCTTTGAGTGATCGCTACGAGCTTGGCATCTGGGAAGATCTTGATGAGCAAAGAGCTGTTTATCGCCTGGTCACTTCCTGGGCTACCCCAAAAGAAGATGTCATGAGATTCATAAAAGATCTTAAAGAGGTATTATGAACTTTCAAAATATAACTTTGAAATCAAAAGAAGACGGCATCGATATCGATGTTTTGTATGTTTTGCCTGAAGGTGAGATCAAAGGTTTATTTGCCATTTCTCATGGCATGGCTGAACATAAAGAGCGTTATTTGCCTTTTATGGATTATTTGGCTAAGCAAGGCTATCTTGTCTTTATCAACGATCATCGGGGACATGGCAAGAGTATTAAAGCTCAGGATGATTTAGGCTATTTCTATGATGACAAAGGCAATTATATCGTTGAAGATCTGTTTATGATCAATACTTATTTCAAGGAACGCTATCCGTCTTTGCCGCTTTATCTTTTCGGTCATTCGATGGGTTCTTTGATCGTACGCAAATATCTGCAGAAATATGACGATACGCTAACCAAACTGATCGTGTGTGGCTCTCCCAGCAAAAATCCGCTTGTCAAGGTCGCCTGTTTTTTGGTAGATGTCATGAGCAGATTTAAAGGCGATCGCTATCGCAGCCCCTTGATCAATGCGCTGGCTTTTGGTTCGTATGATAAAAAGTTTGAGGGCGATCTTCCCAACCGCTGGTTATCCAAAAATGAAGAAAATGTCCTAAACTACAATAAAAATGAAAAAGACGGTTTTATCTTTACTCTTAACGGTTTTAAAAATCTCTTTTTGATCATGGCGGAAGTTTATGATAAAAAAATGTATCATCCCCAAAACCCTGATCTGCCGATCCTTTTTATAGCCGGGAAAGATGATCCGGTCATCATATCCTTGTCTAAATGGCATGAAGCCATCATGTTTCTTAAAGATGCCGGTTATAAAAATGTAGAAGGTCAGTTATACAATGATATGCGTCATGAGATCTTAAATGAAACTGCTAAAGAGGAAGTTTATAAGGATATTCTATACTTTATGCTGAATTAAAAACTTAACTTCCACTTCAAAGCTTTCATTTTTAAAGTGGAAGTTTTTTATACAATAAGGCTGAATAATTAGATATATTTTTATCTTAAGTGGAAGTAATCTAAAATATGATATAAA